>NZ_JBXWLY010000009.1:0-198743 GCF_059609525.1 Ruegeria sp. YTSC325 | reverse complement strand
AGCCAGAATAGACTGTTCATGATATACCCCTGAAACTCAGGGGCTTGAATCACGCAGCCAAGTCGACGGCAACCAAATTAATAGGTCCAGAACCTAGGGACCACGAGATTGGTGAGCGGCAGTGAGCCGCCTGTTTGTAAAACAAGCGGCTCAGATTTTTGAAAGTATCACGACGATATTGTGACACTTGTGGATAACGCATTCACGCTGTCACTCCCTCTTCCGGCGTGCTGAGCGAGATGACGGCGACCACCGCAGCGCCGTTTAACCAGTAGAATACCGCATCCACGCCCGAAAACCCAAATAGGCTAGGCGCAGCCAGAAACGTCACTCCGACCAGAAAATCCACGGCCAGATGAAACTTATAGGGTAAGACGCGCCAGATCCCCAGGTGATGGTTGGTCAGAACGGTAAGCACAAAAGCGGCAACACCAGTGACGACCGACAACCACAGCGCCAACGGATTGGATTGACCCAGCCCCAAAAGAAAAGGCAGCGTCATCAGGGCGATAGCGACGGGATAGTCCAGATAGGCATGGATATTGCGCGTAACGAAACGAACAGACATTATATTTCCTTTCCTTGCTTGGTATGGCTCCAAGGTAGGTCGGAAGGCCTGTACGTTTCAGTCCGGATCGTCCGCAAAAAATTGCAGATCGTCCAGAAATCAGGGCATCAATGCATTGATCGATATGCTGCCGGCGACAGGCCGACCTGTTTCTTGAAGACGCGGGAAAAGGCTGCCTCGGATGCATATCCTACTTCGGCCGCCGCATCTGCTACATTCCACCGGTTTTCAGTCAGACCGTGGCAAGCGATCTGCATCCGCCAATCGGTCAGATATTGCATCGGAGTTGTCCCCATCTTCTCGGAAAACAGTTGCGCAAATGCGGTGCGGGACATTCCAGCCTCGCGCGCTAAGCTCTCAACACTCCAGTCCTGCGCGGGCGCCTGATGAAACGCTGTCAGCGCGCGGGACACACGCGGGTCAGCAAACCCGGCCAGCGCGGATTCGCTGGGGCTTTGATGTTCCAGATGAGCGCGGATGGCCTGCGCAAACAGAACTTCGGACAGTTTTAGCGCGATTAAATCGCCGCCAATCCGCGTTCCACCAATCTCGGACCCAATCATCCGCAGGGTAGACTCGATCCAGGCCCCGGCTTCCTCGCCGTAATTCTCGATCAGGATATAAGGGGGCAGCCGGTCGATCAGCATATGTCCGGTACCCTGCCGCCCGGGTGGCTCAGTGAAAGAGAAATGCCCGCAGATCAGTTGTGTATCGCGGGTCTTGTCCTCGCCGCCATAGATCAGCACGCCATCACCCTGATAGCCTGCATCCTGCAGCACCTGTTCCAGCGGCAGCGCATCCAGCGGTTTGACCTCGTTGCACAGCAGCGCATGGGCTGATCCATGCGGGATCAGGATCAGATCGCCCTGCTTCAGACGCAGGATTTCCCCTGTGTTAGAGACATGAACCTTCAGTTCACCGCGCTGCACAAAGTGAAACCGGGCTACGTTTTCAAAGGCCGGTACCTGAATGCCAAAAGGGGGCGTGAACGAAGTTCGGAAATAAAACGTACCGCGCAAAGACAGGCGGGTGAGGATATCGCTGAGAAGGTCCAACATAGACCTAACGTACAATCGTCTGCCAAAACATCCAGCAGCCCGGACGATCTGCACAATCTCTTGAACGCTGGGCAAAGAAAAAACCCCGCCAAAGCGGGGATGTGATTCCTTGTGAATCAGGCGCGGACCAGCGCCTCGTACGCGGCAGCGATCTCGCGGGTGATGTCGCCCACTTCGAACGTGTAGTCGCCGATTTGCCCGACCGGAGTGACCTCGGCTGCGGTGCCGGTCAGCCAGCATTGCTCGAAATCGGCCATTTCTTCCGGCATGATGTGACGTTCGATCACATTCAGACCCTTGTCTTTCAGCATACCAATCACGGTCTGGCGGGTAATGCCGTTCAGAAAGCAATCGGCCAGCGGGGTGTGAACCTCACCATCCTTAACGAAAAACACGTTCGCACCGGTCGCCTCGGCCACATAACCGCGGTAATCCATGAACAATGCGTCCGAGCAGCCCTTGGCCTCGGCCTTATGCTTTGAGATGGTGCAGATCATGTAAAGACCCGCCGCCTTGGCGTGGACGGGGATGGTTTCGGGGCTGGGGCGTTTCCATTCCGCGATATCCAGCTTGGCACCCTGCATCTTTGCGTCGCCGTAATAGGCGCCCCAAGGCCAGACTGCCACAGCCATCCGCACAGGGTTTTTAGCCGACGCGACACCCATATCCTCACCCGAGCCGCGCCAGACCAGAACGCGCACATAAGCGTCCTGCAGCCCGCTGGCTTTCAGAGTCTCTTCCTTGGCGGTTTCGATTTCGTCCAACGTGTAAGGCATCGGCATATCCAGCGCCTCGGCCGAGGCGATCAGGCGCTCGGAATGTTCGCGGCTTTTGAAAATCTTGCCATTGTAAGCGCGCTCGCCTTCAAAGACCGAGGACGCATAATGCATTGCGTGTGTTAGGATATGGACATTGGCTTCGCGCCAGGGAACCAGCTTGCCATCCAACCAGATGACACCATCACGATCATCATACCCCGCCATGCGAAACCTCCTGAACCGGGTCGAAATTTTCGATTATTGCGCCAATTAAGTCCGAATCGGACATAAAGTTGCGCAAAAACTGCGATTCGATACCTGTCTCCTCTTGGAATGTCAATAACGCTGACATAAACTCGGGCAGAAGTAACGTATGAGGCATGATATGTCTGACACCCGTCCCGCCCAGGTTTTCGGCGGCGAAAGCCTGTTGTTTCTGACAGATGAACAACTGCGGCAGGGGATCGAAGCGATGTTTTTTGCCTATCGCGGGTTCACAGCGGATCCTGATCGCATTCTGTCGGACCTTGCCTATGGCCGCGCGCATCATCGCGCGATCCACTTCATCAAACGCGCGCCAGGGACAACGGTTAACAACCTGCTGGCCATATTGGGGGTGACAAAACAGTCTCTGAACCGGGTTTTGCGCACGTTGATCGAGGACGGTTTGGTCGAAAGTCGCGTTGGAACAGTGGACAAACGCGAACGGCACCTATTTCTAACCCATGAAGGCGAAGCTCTGGAAGCGAAACTATCAGAAGCCCAGCGCGTTCGAATGCGTGCCGCTTACAAAGACGCAGGCCCCGAGGCCGTGTCAGGGTTTCGTAAAGTACTTGAAGCCATGATGGATGCTGATATGCGTCATGCATACAAGAAATTACGGGATACCACCTCATGAGCGATATGGACGCCCATCTGCTGATCGTTGACGATGACGAACGTATCCGGGATTTGCTCAAGAAATTTTTGATGCGGAACGGATTTTTGGTTACGGCGGCGCGGGATGCGGCCCATGCACGTCGGGTTTTGTCGGGGTTGGATTTCGACATGATCGTGCTGGATGTGATGATGCCAGGGGAAGATGGTGTCAGCCTGACGAAGGCGCTGCGCGAAACCCATGCGACGCCCATCCTGTTGTTGACAGCCCGCGGCGAGACCGAGCATCGAATTGCAGGGCTTGAGGCGGGGGCAGACGATTATCTGGCCAAGCCGTTTGAGCCCAAGGAACTACTGCTGCGCATCAATGCCATTCTGCGGCGCATGCCCGAAACGCCAGCACAAGAGACTGTCAGCAAAATCCTAACCCTGGGTCCGATCCGGTACGACGTCGAAAAAGGTGAGATGTGGCAAGGTGAAGAACCTGTTCGCCTGACCGCAACGGAAAGCCAGTTGATGAAGATTTTCTCGGCCCAGCCTGGCGAGCCGATCAGCCGGTCGAAACTGGTTGAAGATCTGGGCCGCGACAAGGGTCAGGCACAGGAACGCGCGGTGGATGTCCAGATCACCCGGCTGCGGCGCAAAATCGAACAAGACCCCAAACAGCCGCGGTATTTGCAAACTGTACGCGGCGCGGGTTACATGTTGGCTCCGGACTGATTGAGCCGCTGCGCGGTGATTTCATGCCTTCGGCGAGGATATTTGTAGCCAGATGAAGATGGGATCCCGATGAAGACTGCGCTTTTGACTCATGCGGATTGCCTTGGACATGTAACACCCGAGGGCCATCCTGAACGGGTCGCGCGGTTAGAGCATATTCTGCACGCTTTGGAACCATTGGATTTGGATCGCAAGACTGCGCCCTTGGCAGCGGATGATGATTTGCTGCGTATTCATCCCGAAAGCTATATTCAGGATATTCGCCGTGCCGCTCCGACCGAGGGGTTCCGTCAGGTTGATGGCGATACGTTTCTGTGCCCAGGCTCGGTCAGTGCCGCCTACCGCGCGGCGGGCGCGGCTGTTCGTGCGGTGGATTTGGTGCTTGGTGGTGAGGCCCCAAATGCGTTTTGTGCGGTTAGGCCGCCCGGCCACCACGCGGAAACGGACACCGCAATGGGGTTTTGTGTTTTCGGTAATGCAGCGCTGGCCGCCAAACACGCGCTGGACCATCACGGACTGAAACGGGTCGCCGTTTTCGATTTCGACGTCCACCATGGTAACGGCACGCAGGACCTGTTGTGGGACGAAAAACGTGCGTTGGTCGTCACCAGCCAGCAAATGCCCCTGTGGCCGGGTTCGGGCCGGCCTGACGAGACCGGAACATTTGACACCGTTTTGAACATTCCCCTGCCTCCGGGCTCAAGCGGGGTGGTGATGAGGGCAGCTTATCGCGCGCTGGCCTTTCCGCGTCTCAGAGAGTTTCGGCCCGAGCTGATAATCATCTCGGCCGGGTTTGACGCGCATCAGGACGATCCGCTGGCAGAGTTGAACTGGTCCACAGATGATTTCGCATGGATCACCTCCGAACTTTGCAAAATTGCGGGCGAAGCATGCGGCGGTCGTATCGTCTCGACTCTGGAGGGCGGGTATGATCTGAGAGCCCTGTCCGAAGCCACCCGTGCTCATGTGGAAGAATTGATGAAGGCAGCCCAATGACCGAGACACCCGTCGACCAGATGACATTCGAACAGGCCATGAAAGAGCTGGAGACCGTGGTCGGCCAGCTGGAACGTGGCGATGTTGCATTGGACCAGTCCATCGCGCTGTACGAACGCGGAGCGGCGCTGAAGAAGCGCTGCGAGGATGAGTTGAAGCGAGCCGAGGAAAAAGTGGCCGCGATCACGCTGGACGCCAATGGTCAGCCGACCGGGACTACGCCTGTCGAAGGTCAGTAAATGTTTCGAGACAGATTGGCGCAGGATGCGGCGTTTATCCAGGACCACTTCAATACGGTTTTGGGGGCGCTGGACGATCTGGATGTGACCCGGGCGATGGCTTATGCCACCGAGGGTGGGAAAAGGCTGCGCGGATTTCTGGTATTGGAAAGCGCGCGGTTGCATGGGGTCGACGCCGATCGCGCGATTTGGCCAGCTACGGCGATCGAGGCGCTGCACGCGTATTCGCTGGTCCATGATGATCTGCCTTGCATGGATGATGATGATCTGCGCCGGGGGCGGCCCACGGTTCATGTGAAATGGGATGAAGGCACCGCCGTTCTGGCCGGGGATGCTCTGCAAACGCTTGCCTTTGAGTTGTGCGCGCGTGCCGAGGTGGGTGAAGCCGCAATTCGCGCGGATTTGACCCTAACGTTGGCCAAAGCCAGCGGTGCGCAGGGGATGGTTCTGGGTCAGGCGCTGGATATCGCGGCGGAAACAGCGGCCAGCCCGCTGACGCTGAATCAGATCACGCGGCTGCAGGCGGGCAAAACCGGGGCTTTGATCGAATGGTCGGCCTGTGCGGGCGCGCGATTGGCGCAGGCGGATGCGGACCCGCTGCGCCACTATGCCCGCGCTCTGGGGCTTGCCTTTCAGATCGCGGATGACATTTTGGATATTGAGGGCGATGCCGAAAAGGCCGGGAAGCGCCTGCAGAAAGATGCACAGGCGGGCAAGGCCACCTTTGTGTCGCTGCTTGGGTTGGAGGCCGCCAAGGCCCGCGCGGCCGAGCTGGTGGATCAGGCCTGTGCTGCGCTGGATGGCTATGGGCCTGCCGCTGAAACCTTGAAGGACGCCGCCCGCTTCGTTATTGCCCGGGACAGCTAAGCCAGGAATGCGCCATATGTCTGACCGCCCCAATACGCCTCTGCTGGACCTTGTGAACCGCCCTGCGGACCTCAAGCAGTTCTCGGACTCGCAATTGCGACAGGTCGCGGATGAGCTGCGGGCTGAGACCATCTCGGCCGTGTCTGTCACCGGGGGACATCTGGGGGCGGGGCTGGGTGTGGTCGAACTGACCACGGCGCTGCACGCCGTTTTTGACACGCCGCGCGATAAGATCATCTGGGATGTGGGGCATCAATGTTACCCGCACAAAATCCTGACCGAGCGGCGTGACCGCATTCGCACCCTGCGCATGAAAGACGGCCTCAGTGGCTTTACCAAACGCAGCGAAAGCCCCTATGACCCGTTTGGGGCCGCGCATTCCAGCACCTCAATCTCTGCGGCGCTTGGGTTTTCCGTCGCGCGCGATTTGGGCGGTGTCACGCCTGAAGGCTTGGGTGATGCGATTGCCGTGATCGGCGATGGGTCGATGTCCGCAGGCATGGCGTTCGAGGCGATGAACAACGCGGGCCACCTGAAGAAACGCCTCGTTGTGATCCTGAACGACAATGAGATGAGCATTGCGCCCCCGGTTGGTGCGCTGTCCAGCTATCTGTCGCGGATTTATACCGAGGCCCCGTTCCACGATCTGAAAGCCGCCGCCAAAGGCGCGGTGTCCCTGCTGCCGGAACCCTTCCGCGAAGGGGCGAAACGCGCCAAAGAGATGCTTAAGGGCATGGCCATGGGCGGCACGTTTTTCGAAGAACTTGGCTTTTCCTATATCGGTCCCATCGACGGGCATGACATGGACCAGTTGCTGCCGGTTCTGCGCACGGTCAAGGCGCGGGCAACCGGGCCGATCCTGATCCATGTGCTGACCAAGAAAGGCAAGGGCTATGCCCCCGCCGAGCAAGCCCGCGACAAGGGGCATGCAACCGCGAAATTCGACGTGGTGACCGGCAAACAGCACAAAGCGCCTTCGAACGCGCCGTCCTATACCTCGGTCTTTGGCAAGACACTGGTGGATGAGGCCGGGCGCGACGACAAGATAGTAGCTGTGACCGCTGCGATGCCCGATGGCACCGGACTCAACTTGTTTGCCGAACGCTACCCTTCACGCTGTTTCGACGTGGCGATTGCCGAACAGCACGGCGTGACCTTTGCTGCCGCACTGGCCGCAGGCGGGATGAAGCCGTTCTGCGCCATGTATTCGACTTTCCTGCAGCGCGGTTATGATCAGGTTGTGCATGACGTGGCCATTCAGCGCCTGCCGGTTCGGTTCGCCATCGACCGCGCGGGCCTTGTGGGGGCCGATGGCGCGACGCACGCGGGATCGTTCGACATCGCTTATCTGTCCAACCTGCCGGGCATGGTGGTGATGGCCGCCGCCGATGAAGCCGAGCTGATGCACATGGTCGCCACAGCCGCCGCACATGACGAAGGCCCCATCGCCTTCCGGTATCCGCGAGGCGAGGGCGTGGGCGTAGACCTGCCCGAACGCGGTGAGGTTCTGGAAATCGGCAAAGGCCGCATTATCCAGACCGGCGCGCGCGTCGCCCTGCTGTCCTTCGGCACCCGTCTGGCCGAGGTGCAAAAGGCGGCCGAGGCGCTTGCCGCCAAAGGCATCACGCCGACCATTGCTGATGCGCGATTTGCCAAGCCACTGGACCACGGCCTGATTCTGGATCTGGCCGCCAATCACGAGGCACTGATCACCATCGAAGAAGGCGCAATCGGCGGGTTCGGAAGCCATGTGGCGCAGCTGCTGGCTGATGAGGGCGTGTTTGATGACGGCCTGAAATACCGTTCAATGGTACTGCCCGATATCTTCATCGATCAGGCCAGCCCTGCTGATATGTACGCGGTGGCCGGGATGAATGCCGAGCAGATCGAAGCCAAAGTGCTCTCTGTTCTGGGCGTGGCGACAATCGGCGAAAAACGCGCCTAATCTTTGTTTTTGCGGAAAATGGTGCCTCAAGAGGGCACTGAACAAAGTAATCACTAAGCGTCATTGTCCTTCACAAGGTCAGAAAGTTACGATTAATAATAAGGTATTTATAGGATTACCCCATCACATTGCGTCAAGATACATCTTGATACCGCAGGAAAAAGAGGGGATAAAACGGGGGACAAGAAGCACCAAGAGGGGATATGGCCGGAAGTCTCTATAAGCTGAGCGCCGCAAAGGTTCGGAGCGCGGGCATTGGCAAACACAGCGACGGTGGCGGGTTGTACCTGTACCGCTTGGCCACAGGCAACCAATGGGTGTTTCGCTTCACTATCTCGGGCAAGCGCAAGGAAATGGGTCTAGGTGGCTTCCCTGGGGTGTCGCTGGCGCAAGCCCGTGAAATGGCTGATGCTTATCGCTGGATCGTTAAAAGCGGCGGCAACCCGATAGAGGTACGGAAAGCAGAGAAAGAACAGGCTGCGGCGGACCAGATAGCCAATGATCCGAAGGCCCGCGAAGAGCGACTGCTCAAGAATATCGCTCCCTTGGCCTTTGAGGCGCGCAAAGCGCAGCTAAAAGGTGATGGGGAGGCTGGCCGCTGGTACAGCCCGATTAAGACCCATGTACTGCCCGCGCTGGGCGATACGCCGGTCGAATATATCACCGGCACCGCGATAGCCGATGCACTACGCCCGATTTGGCACACCAAGACTGACGTGGCCAGAAAGTCACTAACCCGGCTCAAAGCCTGCTTGAGCTATGCAAGCGCCAAACGGTACGAAATCGACCGTCATGCGATAGAGGATGCCCGCGAACTGCTAGGCAAACAGGTTCACAAGCCCGAGAACATACCGTCGATGAATTGGAGGGATGTCCCGACGTTTTATCAGAGCCTTGAAGGCGGCGGCACGGTTCAACTCGCTTTGCAATTGCTAATCCTGACAGGGCTACGGTCGAAGCCTATCCGGTTTGGGCAGATTAGCCAGATTGAGAACAACCTCTGGATCATACCGGCAGAGCTTGTGAAAGGCCCGCGCGGCAAAACGGATGATTTCCGCGTACCGCTGTCAAAAGAAGCAATACGGATCGTGGAATTGGCTGAGAAGACTGCCCGCGATGGATATTTGTTCCCCGGAGCGCGCAAGGACGTCATCAGCGATGCCAGCATGTCCCGACATATGGAGCGGTTGGGACTTGAGGCGCGACCTCATGGCTTCCGTGCCAGCTTCAGGACGTGGGCTGACGAAGCGACCAGCACGGATTATGAAATCAAAGAGACCGCGATAGGCCACAAGGTCGGATCAGCCGTTTCGCGCGCCTACCAGAGATCTGACTACTTTGACGAACGTCTGCTGTTGGCTGAACGTTGGGCCGCTCACGTTACAGGAAAAGAGGTCGTTTCGATTCGGGGGAATGCGAATGCGTGACCATTGGCCAATAAACCACAGCTTATCCACAGCTTATCCGCAAAACCGACCCTTTATCCCCCTGTATATTGTGGAAATCATGAAACCTGTCATCAAGGTATTGCGGTCCAAGATGCGCGGGGTCTATGCTCGTTACATAAGCAGTACACTTCACGATTGCTTATGAAGCTCCACCGCAGGGGGGCGCCTAAGTTGTAGGATACGCCGGCGCCCCACCTGCTTAGAACGAAACCTTAGCGAAAAGGCCTCGAATAGAATGCAATTCTCAGGAGAACATCGCGGCTCACATTTTCAGCCGACTATTCTTTGCTTCTCCTTCTCGTCATACGTTTTTATGACGACTGCCAGAAAAATTGGCAAGGATAAATGTCCGCTGTTGCAGACACTATTCTTGTCAATGTCTTTGGGAATTCGGTGCTCTATTCCTGGTTTTTTCCTTTTTTCAAGGAAAACTAGATGGCAGAGCAGAACGCAAAAACCGCAAACCTGATCCGTCTTACGGACGCTATCAGGCGTTACTCGTTGAGCCGGTCCACATTCGACCGAGCGGTCAAAAAGGGTGCTATTACAAAGCACACCGTAGGGCGTGCAGCGTTCGTGGACACCCATCAGATTGATGCCTGGATCATGGGTGAAAGCCTGAGCGCATAACGAAATCCCGCGCCAATGGGACGTCATTGGACACGGGTGATTTCGTTCTCACACTGTAGAAAATCTACACTCGAAATCTATCGTGTTTCGTCCCTCCGCGCAAGCGAGGACAGAATACATGAAAATAGTAAGCAACTACGACTCAAAACAGGCCGCTTCCAAGAAACCTAACGAGCGCCGATACTACTGGTCGCCTTTGAGTCATTCGGTCGAACGGGTGATCGTACGGAAAGGACGGGTCGAGCATGGCTGATATGTCCTTTTCCAAATCGCGCAATCAAAGCTATGAAGGCGGGCTGGATGACGGCCCCCTTTCCTGGACCGATCATCGGGAAACCGCTGAGAACTACCACGGCGAACTCTTTCGCCATGGTATCTATCGCGTCTCTGTCTGCCGGGATGGTATCCAATGGTTGTTTCAGCGTCAGAGACCCCAATTTCCGACCGGGGGAGCGGCCTGGGACACGCTCGGGTACTCTGTGTCCAAATCCGGCCTAACCCGGCTCGTCCGGGCGCATATCGGCTGTGACATACCCGAACTGCATACCTTGCCTGAGCAATTCAAGCGGAGGTGTCGCGATGAGTAGGCGAAGGTCTCCTAAGGGCAAACGGTCGGATGAGGGCCAGTTCGTTTATCTGCCCTACGCCATGATCAAGTCCCCGGCGTGGCGGGCTCTGTCCGGACCTGCAGTGAAACTCTGGCTGGAGCTCCACACCCGCTTCAATGGCGGCAACAACGGCAAGGTGTTTCTGTCGATGAACGAAGCGGCAGAAATCTTGGGGCTTGGTAAAGCCACCGTTCAGCGGGCTTTCGCAGAACTTCAGGACAAGGGATTCCTTGTGCTGGAGCAGGAAGGCAACTGGTATCACCGTCGCGCCCATGAGTGGCGTTTGACCACCAAGGCCATGCAGACCCGGTCCGGCAAAAAAGTGGCTACCGACGACTGGCGGTTCTGGCAGCCCCAAAAAACAAAACGCGGTTCTGAGACGGACCCGTCACCTTCATCTGTGGTTCCGTTTGAGAACCCAAAGACCTCTGATGGTTCCATATCAGAACCCGTCAGGCCGGTTTCTCTCCGATCGGTCGGTTCTGATTTGGAACACTAATACTAACCACTCTGTGAGAAGCAAAGAGACATACGAAGGAACAATGAAGGTCGACTAAGGAGCAGGCCAGCGCACCATCTTAACGGGGGGGGGTAGGTCAATCATGGTTGCTTTCGCACCACATACCGACACACCCGCCGTTTACACATATCCGCAATTCAGAAATTCGAGGTACAGAATGCCCAGACCAAAGACACCACTAGGCAAGGCGATCCTGACAGGCGCCGCAAAGAAAGACCCCCAGCGGTACAGAGGACGGAACGAACCGGAAGGTCTAGGCGAGCTCGGGGGGCCGCCGGATTATCTCAACGAGACGGAACAGGCTGTCTGGCGCGCCTTTGCAGACGAATTGCCTTGGTTGGTTCATAGCGACCGTGCCTTGTTGGAATCGGCGTGTATCCTGAGGGCTCGAGTACAGGACAAACAGGACCTCAGCGCGGCGCTGTTGAGAGAACTTCGTTTACACGTAAGCGCATTGGGCGGGAGCCCAACTAACCGCAGCAATATTCAGGTTCCTGAAGCAGAGGCGGAACACAATCCATTTGATCGGTTCGCGTAGAGCAAAAGCGTAACGGATATTCAGTATTGGAGGCTGCATTCTCTTGGAAGGCAGTCTTTGATCAACAAGCAGCACCAAAAATTAGGCAGATATTTCCAAGTTTGTAGGTATGGAAGTCAAAGAAGGTGGCCAGGCATTTTCGGCAACGTGCAAAACTGGGCGGCGGCACGATGACAAAAAGTAACAGCAACCTCATGGACCCTACGAAACTGCTCAGGAATGCGCCCAGATGCGCAGCCACAGCAAAGTCTACAGGCCAGCGATGCCGAGCTCCTGCAGTTCAAGATTGGAGTGTCCGCGGCATGCATGGCGCCAAAGCGGACGTTCAATTGACCTTTGGTCGCTGACGTATTCTCCGTATAGCAAACTCGACTAGAGCAATCAGCAAGGTGGTAAACACAATCGTCGAAGAGATAGCCTTGCTCACCGACGCCAAACTTGCCGCTGTAACCAGTGCTTCGGGAACGCCAAGACCGGTATTTAGCATCCAGACGATCAACCCATTCTCAGCATAATCCGCGATTGCCGCAAGATAAGCTACAGCGGCAACGACTCGATACCATCGAGCAGTCGAGCCAAAGGATTGCGACAACCAATAAAGCGAACTGGCGCTCGAAATCGCCAATAGAGCCGGGTACACCGTGTCCAGTGGAATTTGCATGGTAAGATAAACTCGTCGTCCTTCTTCTCCGAGTGCGGAAATGAGTGCCAGGGCATCAGCGTAGGAATAGCCGTTTGGTCGCATGTCGAATGCCCTTACCCCGGTGATCCGTTCAATATCTGCAAGCGAACCGAAGACCATAAGAAAGTAGACGAGCATCGCGGCGCACCAGAACAGCAGGATTCGGGAACCATGATGTGGGTAGGGAAGTGAGTTATTCATAGATTTTCTCCAGCATTGACGATGCTGGACTATCGGTGCGCGGCCGGTTCAAGCATTATCATTTGATAACGTGAGTTAGGGGTGCATGGAGTGGAAATTCATCTGAAAACCATCGAAGAATTCATGACGGAACTCCCGGACAAAGATCGGGAGACACTGGTAAATGCATTAGAAATATGTAACTGGCCAATCGGAACTTACATGTCGAGCCAAGGTGAGCGAGACGAGAATGAGTATTTCCTACTCAAAGGACGTGCGCGAAGCGTAGTCACCGATGCCGAGGGTACAGAGGTAACCCTGAACCTGTACGCCGCTCCAATGGTGATAACGCCCAACATGGCCAGAACTTCAGTTGGAAGTTCGTTGGTGGATATTGAGATTTTGGATGACGCCGTTGCTGCGACACTGCCAGCTGCGCAGTTGATGGACCTAATGGTGAATTTCGAAGGCATACGCGAATGGGGTAATAACTTAATGCGCGAGGAGTTGGCCCGCAAAGTCGGACGCGAGTGGTGCCTTGCAGCATTGAGCGCGCGGCAACGTTTAGAGTGGTTTCGAAAGGTACACCCCGGGTATGAAGCGCTGTTTGCCCATTTCCACATTGCTTCATACTTGGGAATGACGCCCGTCACATTGAGCAGAGCTCGTAACAGGTGATTTCAGTCAAATATTCTTAGGCGAAGGCAGTCGTAGCTCGGAACCATTCACTCGCTAAGCAATGGCGGTTTTGTCCGGCAGAGCCGTCATTCGTTGAAAATTACTCGATGTCTCATGTGCGGACAAAGCGGTCTGTGGTTCTCCAATCAAATCGGCCGACCTTGGGTTTACAGTACACGGTTGTGGAGAGTGAGAAGGACTAGTTGTCTTCACTTCCGGAAGTATAGTGTCTCAATTGGTACCCTTATTGCATGCTGAGCAGGACGTTATGGCTCACGAGCGTCCAGATACCCTCCGGTTAAGCCCTTTTGAGTGTCAGATGGTATCGTCCCAAAATTAGGTTGTTGGTTGTTCGGGTGCGTCACCTAGAGCCAGCAGCAAAAGAATAGCCAAAAGGGGTGATCCAACCAGACCGATCAGGAACCAGATCAAACCGGATCGGTTGCGCCGCCCTGCCATCGTGATCGGCAGGATATAAAGCCAGATCACGACAACCAGCAAGATGAGCATAAAAATCAACTGGATAACTGGTGCGTCCATGAATTTTTTGCCTTTCGTATCTTGACGCCATATTTAAAACGGCTGGTCCGGTTAGATAGACAATGGCCCGAAAGCGTTTTCGGTTATTAATTTAGCCCGACATGGGTCCCGGGCGTCCCAACCCTCTCCCTTTGGGTTCCTTGGCTATCAGACAATGCCGTCCAAATGTTTGGTGTTTTCCGGGTCACAAGGTAGCAAGGTCGGCAAAACGGATAAAGTGGGTGTTCAAGGAACCTTTTAAAGCGCCTTTTCAATGAACTTTGAAAAAAGCTCACCCTGCGAGTTGATCCTAAGTTTCGCGTAAATGTTGCGTCTGTGGATGCGGACTGTGCCTGGAGAGATGCCGAGAATTGTGCCAACAGCTTCTGCCGAATGGCCCTTCAATGTGAACTCAACGACTTCTCGTTCTCGTGGCGTCAGAACGCCATCGCCAAATGCCTGGAATGCTAGATCAACGCGACGACTAACGCCATTCGCTGCGGCGCCGCGGGCCATCGTTGGAAAGTTACTCCAATGTTTGCAACAGGCTGCCCGAACGAGCGGCCATAGAGCGTGCAAATGACGAATTTCCTTGGCGGAAAAAGGCTTCTCTGCTCGCATGAGCGAGACCACAACCATCCCAGCGCCTGGGATATCGATAAAGTAGCCAATCTCCTCTGCTAACCCAGTCCTTTTGTAATAGCTGCGATAGTATTCGCCCTGATAGAACCTGTCCGGTGCGATATCGCGCATGCGGTACAGACCCGGTGTTATTGGTTTTGTCGCGGCCAAAAAAAATGGATCAAGTACGTAGGGCCCGGCTTGGTAATCCTCAACAAAAATACGCCGTTTGCTTTTGGGGAAATCGTCGTGAAGGTCTATTGGTGCTTCGGTTCCGACATGGCCAAACACCACCGTAAAATCAAATGGTGCGACCTGCCGTAAGCCATCTGCCAAAGCACATGGAAATTCTGGGGTTCCGATCTTCTCCACGACCCTGCCGGCCTCTTCCATCCAATCGTACACACGCCGCTCCAGATTTTCGAAATGCACCTCTATACCCCAATTGTGGTATATACAGTTATTCCGAGTTATTGTTACTTTTTTCTTGTTTGAGTGGTATGCCAACAAATGCCAAAAAATCAAGCAAAAGGAAAACGGCAGTATATGAGCTTTGACATGAGCGTTCCCATGCAGACGATTGCGGAACTCCGAGGAGTGACCAAGACCTTCGGGAATGTGGTCGCCGCCAAAGACCTGAATCTTTCCATTGGGAAAGGAGAGTTCCTGTCGTTCTTAGGCCCATCTGGTTGCGGCAAAACCACTGCGCTTAGAATGTTGGCAGGTTTCGAGAAGCCAACCGAAGGTCAGGTGTTGCTCGATGGAGAAGTCGTCAACGACTTGGATGCGCACCATCGCCCAGTCAACATGGTGTTTCAGCACTATGCTCTTTTTCCTCACCTAAGCGTGTTCGACAACATCGCGTACGGCCTGCGCCAACAACGACCACGCGTAGACAAACAAAAAATCGCGACAAAGGTTGAGCAAGCGCTGGAAACTGTCCGTCTTGGTGGGTTTGGCCCACGTCGCATCTGGGAGATGTCTGGTGGTCAGCAGCAACGCGTCGCTTTGGCGCGTGCGATCGTAAACGAGCCCAAGCTTTTGCTGCTTGATGAACCAATGGCTGCTCTGGATCGAAAGCTTCGAAAAGAAATGCAGTTTGAACTGCAGAACTTGCAACGACAACTGGGAATAACTTTTGTCCTCGTCACGCACGACCAAGAAGAAGCGCTTTCAATGTCTGACCGAATTTGTGTGATGGAAGGCGGCAGTATTGTGCAGGTTGGCAGCCCACGCGAACTCTATGACATGCCCCGCAGCCGCTACGTGGCTGGATTTGTAGGTACCTCAAATTTCTTTGATGCAACTGTGACTGACTCAGCAGCCGACCAAATCACTGTGCGTTTAGCGAGTGGCCAAAAGGTGCACGGAACTCCGGAGATTCCAATAGATGCAGGGCAGGAAGTGTGCGTTAGTATCCGTCCTGAACAGATCACGCTGACCCGCGCGCTACCCACAGCTGAAATCGCTCTGCCAGTTACCATTCAAAATCGGATCTTCCTTGGGGAGCACACAGAATACCTTGCGCGCAACGAAGCACTGGGTGACTTCCACGTACTTGTGCCAAGGCAAGCGGAATTGAACGAGGGGACGTTCAATGCAGGAGAGCAGGCCTTTGTTTCATGGGGCGAAGGCGCACTGCTGATCCTGGAAAAATAACAAATCCCGCAATCCAACAACAGAGAGGTTCACAATGACCAAGGATAATGGGACTATTTCCAAGCAAAAGTTCATGGAAGAGCTTCGCCGGTACCAAAAGGGTTCGGTTACACGGCGACATTTCTTAGGCGTGACAGGTCTTGGGATGGCAACGGCCGTTCTGGGCACGGCTATTCCTGGGTTGCGTCCACGCCCGGCATTTGCTGCCGGGGACATTGGCGACCGAGTGATCCTCGCCACATGGCCGAACTACCATGACGAGATGAACTTCGAAGCTTTCACGGAAGCCACTGGCGCCCATGTTCAGGTCAATGTTTTTGGCTCGAACGAAGAGATGTTGGCAAAACTACAGGCTGGAGGGTCTGGCTGGGACGTTTTCGTTCCAACCAACTACACGATCACTACGTATGTGGGTGAAGATCTGATCATCCCGCTCGATACGTCCAAACTGCCAAACTACGACGCAGGTTCATTCGAACAGCGCTTTTCCGACGCCGGTTCTGTCGATGGCCAGCTTTACGCGGTCCCAAAAAACTGGGGCACGACTGGCTTTGCAGTGAACACCAGCAAGCTTGACGGCGCTCCGACTCCAACCACATGGAAAGAGTTCTGGGACCTTACTATGGAAGGTTACTCAGGCCGGACAATGGTGCACGATTACCAACTCACCACCATCGGTAATGCCCTGAAATACTTCGGCTACTCCTTTAACTCGGTCGATGAGAAGGAACTGGCGGATGCCGAGAAATTGTTGCTGGATGCCAAACCGCATCTGTTTGCAATCTCGTCGGATTATCAGCCACCGATGCGTAACGGTGACGCCTGGATGACGATGTGCTGGACAGGTGACGGCAAGCAGATGAATGTCGACATGCCTGAAATCGCCTACGTTCTGGGAACTGAGGGCGGTGAACTCTGGTCCGACTACTACGCTATTCCTAAGGGCGCACCCCATATGGATGCCGCTTATGCGTTGATCGACTTCCTGCTGAACCCGGAAGTTAATGCGAAAGAAGTCCTCGCTCACGGCTATCCATCGGCTGATGCTCGCACCAATGCGTTGCTGCCGAAGGAACTACTGGAAGATCCGATCCTTTATCCGGCAGCTGACCTTCTGAATGCACTCGAGTTCGGCGCGGCGGCTACACTAACCGATCCAAACCGTGCCGAGTTGCTCGCCCGCTTCAAGTCGGCCTAAGCGGCAAGGCCGCCAATATCGGAAAAGACGAGGACAAAATGACCGAACGAGGCAGAAAAGCACTGTTGCTGGCTCCAGCAGGAATATGGCTTTTGGTAATGCTAGCCCTTCCTCTGCTGGTCGTCTTCGTCTTTTCCTTTGGCGAACGGGGTGCCGCCGGAGGCTACGTTCCAGCGTTCACGTTGGAACAATATGCCAACCTTCCTGCGCGATGGACGGCGTTTAAGAACACTTTGATCCTTGCACCACTGGGGACTATCGCTGCGTTGGTAATTGCCTACCCGCTCGCCTACTTTCTTGCAGTGCGTTGTTCACCAAAGTGGAGAACTTCGCTGTTGATCCTAGTGATCGTGCCGTTCTGGACATCGATCCTGATCCGGTCATACGCTTGGATTTTCATCCTTGGGGGGCGTGGCTTGCCCGCTTTACTAGGGTCGATCGGCATCGATGATATCCGCCTGATAAATACGCCGTTCGCTGTGCTTGTCGGGATTGTCTATGGGTATCTACCTCTGATGGTTTTCCCGATTTTTGTAAGCTTAGACAAACTGGATAAACGCCTTCTGGAAGCATCGGCTGATCTCGGCTCTACCCCATGGCGTACGTTCCGTCAGGTGACACTTCCTTTGTCGGTACCTGGTATCGCAACTGGCTGCATGCTGGTCTTCATCTTGCTGATGGGCGAGTTTCTGATCCCAGCGATCTTGGGCGGCGGAAAGGTCTTTTTCGTCGGAAATGCGCTGGTGGACCTGTTCCTGCAGTCTCGGAACTGGGCGTACGGATCGGCGGTCGCAATGACTCTGGTTGTCGTAATGCTTGTCACTGTCTCAATTTACATGAAATTCATCTCGCGCCTGGGTGGCCAGCGCGAAGATGTCTCGCTGATGTGAGGGCCCGATGCGCTTATACGCGATTTGCGTCTACCTTTTTCTCTATATTCCAATCGGCATCATCGCGCTTTTCAGCTTTAATGCCGGACGACACGCAAGTCAGTTCATGGGGTTCTCGACCCAATGGTATGGTAAAGCGCTGAACAACCCATTTGTAATGGACGCGCTCGAGACCAGTCTGCTTGCGGCATTCATAACTGCTTGCCTCGCATCCACTCTCGGAACCATGGCGGCCATCGCTTTACAAGGGGTTAAGGGATGGCTCCGAACTTTGTTTGATGCGATGATTTATATTGCGATAATGATACCCGGTATCGTCATCGGCATCGCGACACTCATTGCCCTGGTCACCGTATTCGGCTGGCTAAACCCGCTTCTTGCAAGCCTATGGCCCGATGGAGCAAATCCCCCGCAACTTTCCATGGGGATGACCACGCTTGTCGCCGCACACACCATGTTCACAATGGCGCTGGTCATAATCATCGTACGTGCAAGGCTATCGGGTATGGACCGCGCGCTCATGGAAGCTTCTGCTGACCTCTTTGCGACGCCCTGGGGCACCTTTCGACAGGTGACCCTGCCGTTGATAGCACCGGCAATTTTGGCAGGCTTCCTGCTCAGCTTCACTTTCTCATTTGATGATTTCATCATCGCGTTCTTCGTAGCTGGCTCAGAAACAACCCTGCCAATCTACATATTCTCATCCATCCGGCGCGGCGTAACACCCGAGATCAATGCCATCGGCACTATGGTTATGGGTGCTTCGCTCTTGTTGCTCGTAGCAGCGCAGCTGCTTTTGCGCCGAGGCGCCTCAAAATCGAATAGTTAAATAAAGGAGCCAAGTGACATGCGGCTTGCAGGTAAGGTCGCGCTCGTGACGGGCGCGGGATCAGGAATTGGTCGGGCGGGTTCAATGACAATGGCACAAGAGGGTGCGCATGTTGTGGTAACCGATCGCGATGCAACACTTGCTGAAGCCACTGTGGCCGCAATCGTTGCGCAGGGAAATCAAGCATCTGCCATACAGCTTGATGTGACCGATGACGATGCCCTTACCAGAACCATAGACGAAGCAGTTAAAAACTTCGGTCGGCTTGACGTGTTGCACTCTCACGCTGGGTTGCAGATCGAAGGAACGCTGGAAGAAGTGAAACCAGATGGAATGGATGCTTCTTGGGCATTGAATGTCCGCGCTCACTTCATTGCCGCGCGTGCAGCCGTCCCCCATATGAAATCACAAGGTGGAGGCAGCGTGATCGTCACGGCCTCCAATTCTGGGGTTCAATATGACCGGGGTATGATCGCCTATGCGACTACAAAGCACGCTGCAGTTGCGATGGTCCGGCAGATGGCAGCCGACTACGCTGTCCATGCAATCCGTTTCAATGCCCTATGTCCAGGATTTGTAGACACCCCTTTCAATGCAGGCTTCGAAAAGCAGATGGGAGGCCGTGCCAAACTGGAAAGCTACATCGAGCAGGCGATCCCCATGAGTCGATGGGCGACAGTTGAAGAGATTGGCCATGGGATCGTCTATTTAGCTTCAGATGAATCCGCTTTTATGACGGGGCAAGCCCTGGTTATCGATGGCGGTGAATGCATTTAGTGATGGGTTAGACCGCTCAAGAGAATGTCTATCGCCGCAATTCCTTTTGGCGAGCACATTTCAGTCCGCTTTGGGCTCCTTCCGGACTTCAGAGGCCGCGCAGCAATCCCGTGATATGGTGCCTCGTCAGTGTCGGGTTGTCGTTTCGGGAGGGCCTGGCGGATCGGAGGATCAGTCATGGAAACACCAAACCTTCCAGCCATTCGCGCACTTCGCCCCGCATGGAACAAGGGCCGCATCGTGGGTCAGAAACGACCGCTGAAGCCTAAGCATGTCTGGGCGATCCGTGTTCGACTTGAATTGGCCGAAAACCAGCGCGACCTAGCGCTGTTCAATATGGCGATCGACAGCAAGCTGCGCCGCTGTGACCTGGTGAAGATGAAAGTCGTCGATGCAATGGCATCAGGTCTGATCAAGGAGCGCGCCTCAGTCCTGCAAAGCAAGACGCAGAAACCTGTTCGCTTTGAGATTTCCGAAGGCACACGCGCCTCAGTCGAGAAGTGGATGGAAGACGAGCTCATGGTTGGCTCCGAGTACCTTTGCCCTGGCCGCTTCCACGAGCGGCTGCATATCTCGACCCGCCAGTATGCGCGGATCGTCCGCGATTGGGTCAAATCGATCGGTCTTGAGACGAGCGCATACGGTACGCATTCGATGAGGCGGACGAAGATGACCCAGATTTACAAGAAGACAGGCAATCTTCGCGCCGTTCAGCTCCTGTTGGGGCATACGAAGATGGACAGCACCGTCAGGTATCTCGGCGTCGAGCTGGAGGATGCGCTAGCAATCGCCGAAGACATTGAAATCTAGCAACTTCGGGTCGCCTTCGGGGGGGCGCCCAAAGCGACCATTTGCGTGAGCCGCAGCGAAAGGCTGCTTTGAGCCCAACGCGGTCCAGCACCAAAATCCATAATTTTCTCGCACCGGCGATAGCTTCAAACGTCGGTCAATTTTACCATAGTAGCAGGCTTGCTTTTTGCGCCTCGAAACCTTTTGGCGTCGGAAAAAGCGAGCGCATCCTGGCAACAAGTTCAATCTCGCCATCCAGCATCTTATGGACTGTGTCTAACCAGTTATTGAAAGTTTCAGAGTTCCAATAGTCCTGAATTGCAGCTTCGTTCCTGAACACTTCGTAGAAATAGAAACGATTTGGATTTGCCTCATCCACCATAATTTGAAGCTGGAAAACTTCGGGTTCTTCACTGACAACATTTTGCGCTTGGTAGATGCTGGCCTCCAAAAAGGACTGCCGAAACTCGGGCTTTACGTTGATCACGAAGAATCCGCCAAACATTGCATCGTCCATATTTGTCTCCCTCATTGACCTAAAAGCAGCGAAGGTCGCAAAACACACCTGTCTTGCAGAATGGCGTTAACCTACAGCACTGCGATACCCATGAACCTAAGCGGGTATCCTTTCTTTATCTGCTTCACCCCATCCTAGCCCGCGTGCAAGTTCGTGTGACATTGTGGTAAGTGTATGCCCAATCTTTTCTCGCTTCGAAGGTGTAAACACCCGAAGAGACGCCGTAGCGCCGATTGAAAGCGTTGCACCAACACCTGTCTTAGTCAGCGTTGTTGCGACAGAACTGACCCCGCGCTCGAGCTCTTCAACACATTCCGCATACCCTTTTGCTCGAATGACATCGAGTTCCGCGGCCAGATCCTTAGGGTCTGTAATCGTGCGATCTGTGTACCGCTTAAGCTGCCCATCCAATCGGTCTTGAGACAGCAGCTCAGGGGACACGGCGGCGATTGCCTTGGCGCAAGAGCACGCGTGCATTGGTCGTTTGCCCATACCTGGATGAAGAAAAGACACGCCCGTCTGCGGTGTCTCCACATGAATAATCTCAACCCAATGGCCCCGTAGCCGAGACAAGAAAAACGCAGCGCCGTAGTCATTCGCGGCACCAGAGAGGACAGGCGCAATCACTTGCAAAAGAGCGGGATCAGAGTGATCGCTCAACGTGATACGCTTTAGCCTATTCCCAATCGCGAACTCACCTCGGGTTGGTGATTCAAGGAGGCCGAATGAAACAAGGTCTTGAACCAGCCTGTAGGCCGTCGGTTTAGGTATATCGGACTGAGCACAGATATCCGCTACGGACGCACGTCCTTTTTGACCCACGATTTCCAAAATCAGCGCTAATCGTTCGAGATGCATTTTTCTCACTTTATGATAATTAAATTTTCGATATACGATACAATTTAGGGAATCAAGGGAGGAGCACTCGATGGATGGACAATGCTGTGGGCCGGGCTTCAAGAGTCCGCAAGAAGCCATCAAAGCCCCCCGAGAAAAACTACTCTACACGATCGCCATCTACACTGGGACAGGGATCCAGAAACCTGATTACCTTGCTACAGTGGATGTCGACCCTGACAGCCCGACCTATTCCCAGGTAATCCATAGGCTGGAAATGCCAGAGATTGGGGACGAGCTTCACCACATGGGGTGGAACGCCTGTTCGTCCTGTCACGACGACGGCTCAATGTCCCGCAAATACCTGATCTTGCCGGGCGTACGCTCTAACAACCTTCACATCGTTGATACAGCCACTGACCCGCGTGCGCCGCGGTTGCATAAGATCATCGATGGGGCCGAGATCAAGGCCAAGGCAGATCTATCGGGCCCGCATACGGTGCACTGTTTGGGCTCGGAAATCATCATTTCCTTCCTTGGAAATGCCAAGGGTGAGGCTCCTGGAGGCTATCTGCATCTCGACAAAGAGTTCAACATCGTCGGTCGCTGGGAAACCTCGATGGGCGATATCAAATTTGGCTACGATTTCTGGTACCAACCGCGCCACAACGTGATGGTCAGTTCCGAATGGGCTGCGCCCAATACCTTCATGCCAGGCTTCGATCTGGAAGAAGTGGGCCATCTGAAATATGGGCGGGAGCTGCATTTTTGGGATTTCGAAAAGCGCGAACCGGTCGAAAGCTTCTATTTGGGTGAAGACGGACTGTTGCCACTGGAAGTCAAGTTCCACCATGACCCCGACAGCACGCATGGGTTCTGTGGCGCAGCTCTTTCGACCAATGTGATCCATTGGTGGCAAGACGATGCTAAAAAGTGGCGGTGGGAAAAGATCATCGACGTGGAAAACGAGATGCACCCCGAATGGCCGATCCCGTTGCCGGGGGTTATGTCGGCGATCCTGATCTCGATGGACGACAAATATTTGTACCTGAACAATTGGCTGCATGGAGATATGCGCCAGTATGACATCACCGACCCGCATAATCCCAAGCTGACCGGCCAAGTGTTTATGGGGGGCCTTTTGGGTAAAGCTCCGATCGTTAACGGGGTTGAGGTAGCGGGTGGTCCGCAAATGTTCCAGCTCTCTCTCGACGGGCGAAGGCTTTATGTCACGACCTCGCTGTTCTCGACTTGGGATAACCAGTTCTATCCCGAGATCCGCAAAAAGGGTGGGGTTATGGTGATGATCGATTGCGACCCTGAAAACGGCGGTATGAAGATCAACGAGGATTTCATTGTGGACTTTGGCAAAGAACCGAATGGTCCATCGCGCTGTCACGAGAGCCGGTATCCAGGCGGTGATTGCACAAGCGACATCTGGCTATGACTATGTATACCGTGACGATCGCGAACAGAGATGGCGCGCAATACTGTGTGGATGCGCGGCGTCCACTTCTGGAAACGCTGAGAGAACAGGGCGTCGACTTGCCTTTTGGGTGCAAGTATGGCGGCTGCATTACCTGCGCGGCAAAACTACAGACTGGCGCGATCGATCAACGCCGACAGGTTGCGCTGAATAATCGGCAAATCGCGAACGGCTATGTGATCCTTTGCGTGGCACGTCCGACATCCGACATCACGCTTGAGATCGGGGTCGAGAGCCATGACAAGCTGTACCGCAATCCGTTTCTCGACCCTCTCAAACCCCACGAGCTCAAGGCTGACATTGCGACGCCGAAGGAAGGTTAACCGATGCCCGAAGCAGATATCGACCGCATCTACGATTACGACCCCAAATACCTCGCCGACATCCTGCAGTCGGTTAAAACCATTGCAATGGTGGGGGCTAGCGCAGACAAAACGAAATTCAGCTATGGCGTTCTGCGACAGCTGAGTGAAATCGGCTATGATATCCTTCCGGTGAATCCTAACCCGAATGTTTCGGAAATTAGAGGGCTCAAGGTCTACCACTCGCTGGAAGAGATCGACAAACATGTTGATATGGTAGACGTTTTTCGCCCGAAGGAAGAGTTTTATGCCTTTGCCGAGAAGGCTATCGCAATCGGGGCAAAAGTTCTTTGGGGTCAAATCGGTGTGTACGACGACAAAGCAGCGCAACTCGCCGAAGCGGCGGGCCTTAAAGTCGTGATGAACCGATGCCCCAAGATTGAACTCTTCCGCCCGTTTTGGAAGCCGCGCCTGGACCTAAAGATATGATGGAAATTCGATTGGTAGCGACCTCCTCAGCATCCAATAAGGGTGCCAATTGAGATATTGTGCTTGCGGAAGAGAAGACACGTAATCCTGCCCGCTTTTCGAAATCCGCATACTCTAAACCCAAGAACGGCCGTTTTGTTTATGGAACCAACGGCCACCTTGTCCGCGAACCGGGTATTCAGGCTACGTCCCAGCGCCGCGCAACGGCGAACGGCAGCTTTGTCCGCAAAACGGTTGCTCATGCCGAGTGTAGCGAATGTCTGCTTCGAGCCCAAAGCAGACGTTCATTCTGACCACTGATAGCTTTTGAACATCGCAGGCGGGCGGTCAGCATAAGCCAGATGATAGCTGCTTTAGTTGACCCCCAGCTCCCCCAAAGTATGCAAATGAGATTGAACTAGAGCTTGATGCGGAAAGCCGCGAAACCGTCTGTGCCTTCTCCGGCCTCTTCGATTGAAACGCCTTTGACGTCGCCAATGTAGTCTCGGGCCTTTGGGCCGGTTTCGAAAAGAACGGTTGTGTTCTCAAGAGGCGCAAAGGACCAATTGGCGTCGGCTTTTGGGTTGATCGTTCCCTGTTCAACAATATAGCGCACAATGACGTCGCGATTGGTGTCTGGGGCCTCGAATACGATTGTATCACCCAGTGCGCCAGGGAACGAACCGCCGCCCGATGCACGATAATTGTTGGTGGCAATGATGAACTCCATGTCATCAGTGACCGGTTCACCTTGGAAGGACAAGTTCACAATTCGGGCTGCATCGGGATTCGCCACTTCGCCCTTTGGTCCAAAGCGCGGCGGTTTTGACAGGTCGATCTGATATGTCACACCATCCATTACATCGAAATTGTAAGACGGAAACTCAGGATTCAGTAGAACCGCGTCTTCTGAGCCTGACTCGATCGTGTTGAACATTCCGGCCGATCGCTCCAGCCAACCACGCAGCTGAACACCGTTCACTCGCACCGCGCGCACCGTATTTGGATAGAGATACAGATCAGCCACATTTTTTATGGCAACATCCCCAACCGGGACATCGGTGTAATAGTCGGGGCCTCCGCGACCACCCGCCTTGAACGGCGCCGCCGCTGACAGGATCGGCAAACCTTCATGCTCGGTGCCTTTTAGCATTTCTTCGACATACCATTTCTGCGCGATTGAAACGATCTGAACAGACGGATCATCAGCAACCAGCGCGAAATAGCTGTGCAATGGAGCGGATGTCTTGCCAACTGCTCGACGGACATAGGCGAGCGTTTCGTCGTGATCCTTCGCAACCGAGTCGAGAACCTTCTGATCGTCTCCGACCAAAGCGGTGATTGAGCGGTCTTCATTGCGTTGGGAAATCGCACGGGCCTCAGACGTAGTGGTAACCACACGCCACTCATTTCCTTCCCGTTCCAGCAGCAGATCCAGCAAACCAAGATGTGAACCCCAGAAGCCGCCCATGACAGCAGGTTTGCCCATAAGGGTGCCCTTTTCGACATCGATGCCGGGTCGGTCCGAAAATGTCGGCGAGGGGAAGACAAGGTGATTGTGGCCCGTGACCAACGCGTCGATCCCGTCAACACCCGCCAAAACGACTGATGCGTTTTCCATACCGTCGACATGATTGGCGTCGCCGATCCCAGAGTGTGAAAGGGCGATGACTAGGTCACAACCTTGTTCTTTCATCTCTGGCACGTATGCCCGCGCGGTTTCGACGATATCGCGGGTTTGAACATTGCCTTCCAGGTGCTTTCGATCCCAGTTCATGATCTGCGGCGGCGTAAATCCAATTACTCCAATTTTGATCGAGTGCTTAGCCCCATCGCCCATTTCGATTTCACGGTCGATGATTGCATAAGGCTTGATCAGCGTTTTGTCGTCACGCGGAGTTGCACCTTGTGCCTTTGAAACATTGGCCAAAACGACCGGGAACTCCGCACCCGCGAGTGATTTTTCCAGGAAATCCAGCCCGTAGTTGAATTCGTGATTGCCCAGAGTTGCGGCATCATAGCCAACGATGTTGAACGCGGTGATAATGGGGTGGGCGTCCCCTTCTTTCATGCCACGCTCATAGGCGATGTAGTCACCCATCGGGTTCCCTTGAAGAAAGTCACCATTGTCGACCAAGATCGAATTTGTCGCCTCAAAGCGAATTTCGTTGATGATTGAGGCCGTACGGGACAAGCCCACGGTGTCACGGGGTTTGTCAGCATAATAGTCATAAGGGAACACATGGACGTGGATGTCGGTTGTTTCCATAATGCGCAAATGCGCTTGGTTGTTGGCAGCCAAAACTGAAAAAGGATGCAAGGTGATCGCCGCTGCACCGGCTGTTGTTGCAAGAAACTGGCGACGCGAAATTGACGAGCGGCTGGAAAATGACATGGGTGACCTTTCGAATTGGCTGGCAACGAGAATTGTTGCCGCTTTTGCATAATGATCTTATGACAGTATTTCCTATCACATCTTGCAGACTTATTTCAGGGGTTTTGGACGAGCACCAAGCACCAACTCAGGGCAGTTGTTAAGTGATTGCGTCCGGTGAAACCAAGCTAGGAGTGTTTTGACAACGTATTTGCAAAATACTCAGTGCCATTTACCTTCGTCCGTGCTGCATTGACGGCGCTGAACTATTCTGAAGGTGGTCGCTGGAGCCAGTACTGGCCAGTGCGTTGCTCGAGCCCGCCAGTGACGTACGTTAACCAATAATCGGTGTAAACGACATTGCGGTTTTGCCTTCGCCTTGAGCCATGAAGGACACACACGCATGCACCTCTTGTTGCCGCGCGTACTCCGGACTTGAGACCCCGTGAAAGCTGTCTGTGAGCATTAGCCATCCGTCGATGCAGAGTAGGTGCTCGAAACATGTTTGGTGCCGCCGCTACTGACGGTGAGTTATGATGTTGAAACCTTCTTCGGGTAATGGTGGCACGAAATGCCGCGCAATACGGCGATATTGATCTTCTGTTGGTGCAAAGGCATGCGCGCCTTCTCTGTTGCGCTTATGCAGCCTGTGCAGACAAACTTCATCTGGCAAATCCAAAAAGTGAAGGTGGTGCTGCGCAGCCGTGTCTTTCAGCAAGTCGCGCATCCAAGCTCTATTTTCAATTGTGTTCGCTGGAAAATCGAGAACCACTGAAACGCCAGCCTTCAGCAAAGAAGCCACGTGACGCCCCATGACCGGTCGCAGTTTCCAAGCGCAATTCACGTAGTCCTGCAGGGACTTCATCTGGTCGCCAAACAGGGTGCTAAGCCATTCATCTTCTGAAATGAGCACGACTGCGTCTCTTTCCGCTAGTTCCGCTGCCAGAGTAGATTTTCCAGAAGCGACTTTGCCGCATAGCAAGTGAAGCGTTGGAATAGCCTGTGACATAGAACGAACTCCCGGATTACCTGATGGTCCCTGCGCTAAGTTGGTCCGCCAGTTGATCAAATACCAACCTGATCCTTCGTGCGGTATGTAACTCGGAGTGTGTCGCCAGCCAAATCGGGAACTTAAACGGCTCGCGGTCGGGGAGCACGCGCTCCACACCAGGTGTTAAGGCAGCCACATCATCCGACATTACACTTATGCCAAAACCTTGGCGCACCAGTTGCCAGGATACAATCCCGCTTTGTGAGCCAATCCTGAAGCTCTTTCGGGTTACTTTAATGCCCGCCGGATCGAGAAAACCGATCATCGTGTCGATGTCCCCAAACCCGACAAAGTCCAATTTCGCAAGTTCGTTTTCATTTTTTGGCCGTCCCACCTGATCAAGGTACGAAGGTGCTGCGTAAAAATGGGCCGTGGCCTCGGCGACGAGCTTTGCTGTCAGATCCGGCTGAGTTGGACGCACATGTCGGATGGCGATATCAGCCTCACGTCGCTGTATGTCTCGTATGTCATTTGCAGCAACGATGTCGATCTCTAGTCGCGGTGCCGCAAGTCGGATCTTTTTCAGTATAGGTGGCAGCTGATAGGCAGACATCACATCGGACGCAGTAATCCTGACTTGCCCTTCAACAGCTTGCGACTGGCTTGTCGCAGTAAGAGAAATCCTGTTCGCCACATCCGCCATTTCTCTGACATGCAACAAAAGCTCGGCGCCAGCAGTCGTCAAATTGAGCGACTTGCCGACTCTTTCAAACAGAGTGATGCCAAGGGCCGTTTCCAGCGCAGCAACTTGACGGCCAACAGTGGGTTGAGTTTGCTCAAGAACGCGTGCCGCTGCGGAAAACGAGCCTTCTTCGGCTGTCGCAAGAAAGGACCGTACCTGGTTCCAGTCGAAATTGATTGCATTCCAGTTCATGCATTTATGCATAACACTTCTGCAAATTGCGGCAATTCCATAAATGATTGTTTGGAAGTAAAGGATACGGCGACAACCTTTTTTAAGAGTAATGAAATGACTGCTTTGTCCAAGGATGCCGCGTTCTGGAGCAATATCTCGCAAAAGTATGCGGCAGACCCAATCCGCAACATGGAAGGGTATCTGAAAACACTCGAGCTCACTAAGTCGTACCTGAAAGCGGAGGACAACGTACTGGAAATCGGGTGCGGGACGGGTTCAACCGCGCTGCTGCTTGCACCGCATGTCGCCCATGTCACTGCCACGGATCTCGCTCCGGGCATGATCAAGATTGCCGATGAGAAGCGTGCTAAAGAAGGATTGGAGAACGTCACTTTCAAGGTGGCTGAAGTTCTTGAGCACGGTTTAGATGAAGGTTCTTACGATGCGATCTTGGCGCATAATTTGCTTCATCTTCTGCCTGATTTGGACCAAGGGCTCGAGCACATTTCGGCGCTTACAAAACCCGGTGGGCTTTTCATATCCAAAACCGTCTGCGCACCTGAGAGCGGTGGTTTCAAGTATGCGATGATCAGTCGGATCGCCATCCCAATCATGCAGGCTCTTGGGAAAGCCCCGTTTGTGCATTTTGTGTCTGGATCAGTGCTTGAAAGGAAAATCGCGTCCGCAGGCTTCGACGTGCTTTATACTTCTGATCAAGCCTCAATGCTTCAGAGCCGCTATATTGTCGCGCAAAAATCTTGAAGTTTTAGTTCGTTTAGCTGCATCCGTCGAAACGATCTTTGCGTAAACTTGCACGATACTTTCATACTGGAAGGAACGGAGTTACCTCGGCCTGCTTGTACCTTAAGAGTGTTGTTGCGAAAGGCCGTTTTATCCGCAAAGCGGACATTGACGATGCAATCCGTTGATGGCTGCTTTCACCGAAAAGCGGTCATTCGTGCAAAGCGCAGCGAGCGACTGCGTTGAGCCCGCTGCTGACGTGAAATCGACCCAAGCGTTCGGTTTTTTCAGACCACGGACTTTGCTCGATACGGCCAGGTTTAGCTGCGGACCAAGAAGACCGATGCGTCGGCGTGAGAAGCAACTCGTCCACCATTAGATGGCCAGATATAGTCCGCGACACCCGGTTTGTGCGTCGCCATCACTACAAGATCCGCGCCGGTCTCTTTCACGGCCTTGAGCAGAACGTCGTCGATGTCGGTCGTGGGATCATGGGCAATCATCATCTTGTGAGACACGGCATGCCCATATTGGTTTGCCTGTCCCTCCGTGAAATCAACCAACTTTTTCTCATATTCGGCCGGCGTGTGACCCAATGTGGTGGGAGCTGACATGGTCGCCCCGACGTAGCAGACTTTCGAATTGTGAATGCGTGCCAGGTCAGCGGCACAAGACAGGGCCAGCCCAAGGCTCTCTTCATGCTCCAAATCGACCGGAACCATTATGAGTCCAAACATTTCTTCCTCCCAAACAATTCTCCCCGTGCAGAAAGCAATTGGCCAACCCGCCAAGTTTGAAAACGGGTGCCGCATGTCGGGATCTGCTGATTCGGTGTTCGAACTTAGCAATGCATCGCGTTCGCAGATTTGATGTAACTCAAGAAGCTCCATCGGCGCGAAACCCGGCCGAACTGAATGCTGGCTTGTCCGCTAAGCGTACGCTCAGTCAGGTTTGGCGACGGTCCGCTCCTGAGCCAAAGCGGACGTGCTAAATAGTATGGCCATTCTTACAGTGGGAAGTGGGCGATGGGCATGGAATTGAAACCAGCCCAGGATCATCAGGCATCAACAAAAATTCGGGGGACAATTCAGGGGATGAATATCAAGCTGATCATTAAAATTTTAAAAATTAATACATTACAATGATATTTGGTGCCTCAAGAGGGACTCGAACCCCCGACCTTGTCCTTACGAAGGACCTGCTCTACCAGCTGAGCTATTGAGGCAGCGGGGGACCGTTTAAACCGTCTCGCCCTGACGTTCAAGACTTGTTCGGCAAGGCTTTTAGCCGTGCTTACAGCGCCCAAAACCCCGGTCTGTTTTGTGAAATTTTTACGACACTGCTGATCGCCGGTTGCCGTTTTTCTATTACTTCGATATTTCATGAAATATGATAAACGAGACAACCGACAAACTGGCCACCCTGGGTCACCCGCAACGCTTGATGGTGTTTCGCATGCTCATGCGACGATATCCTGACACTGTTCCAGCGGGTGAGCTTGCATCCGAGCTGGATATCAAACCCAGCACCCTGTCGAATTACCTGAACGCGCTGCAACGCGCGGGGCTGGTGCGGCAGGAACGGTCAGGGACGTCGCTGCTCTATTCGATCGAGATGACGAATGTGCAGCACATGCTGGACTTCTTGCTGAACGATTGCTGCAGGGGCCGGCCCGATATCTGTATGCCGTTTTCACAAGGACCCGAGACTATGCCGGATCGCAAATACAACGTTTTGTTTTTATGCGTGGGCAATTCCGCCCGTTCGATCTTTGCCGAATCCATTCTGCGCACGTTGGGAGAGGATCGCTTCAACGTCTACTCGGCCGGAACGCAGCCCACATCGCAGCTCAACCCATTTGCCGTTCAGGTACTTAGCGACAAAGGGCACGACACCTCAGTGCTGCGGTCCAAGCATATGTCCGAATTTGCAGCCGATGGCGCGCCCGAGATGGATTTTGTCTTCACCGTCTGCAATCAGGCCGCCAATGAGGAGTGTCCCGCTTGGGAAGGCCAGCCAATCAGCGGTCATTGGGGCATGGTCGACCCGGTCAAAGCCACAGGCACGGACGCCGAGAAAAGCCTGGCCTTCCAGAACGCCTATGGCGCGCTGAAACGACGGATCGAGGCGTTTACGTCATTGCCGGTCGAAAGCCTGGACCGGATCGCTTTGCAAACCGCCGTCGATGATATCGGCAGAACCCCCGTTGAGGATATGAAATGACCACTTACGCGGTAAACGGCCTTGGCCGGATGGGCAAACTGGCCCTGAAACCTCTGATCGAGAAGGGCGCCAAGATCGCTTGGATCAATGATGGCGTCGGCGACCTCGAGATGCACGCGCACCTGCTGGAATTCGACACGGTCCATGGCCGCTGGGATGCGGAGTTTACCCATGATGCCGACAGCGTAACGATCGATGGCACGCGCCTGCCGTTCGTTGGCACCAAAGACCTGTCCGACCTGCCTCTGGACGGCGTGGATGTGGTTATCGACTGCACTGGCGTGTTCAAGACCGAGGCTAAGCTGGCACCGTATTTCGAGGCGGGGGTGAAGAAGGTTGTCGTCTCGGCCCCGCTCAAGGACGGCCCCACGGCCAATATCGTGATGGGCGTGAATGAAGGCACTTATGACCCCGCGGCCCATCACATCGTGACCGCGGCGTCTTGCACCACCAATTGTCTGGCCCCGGTGGTTAAGGTCATTCATGAGAATCTGGGTATCCGTCATGGCTCGATGACCACGATCCACGATGTGACCAACACGCAAACCATCGTGGACCGCGCCGCCAAAGACCTGCGGCGTGCGCGGTCGGCATTGAACTCGCTGATCCCGACCACGACTGGCTCGGCCACGGCGATCACGCTGATTTACCCCGAATTGAAAGGCCGCCTGAACGGCCACGCGGTGCGGGTGCCCCTGCTGAACGCCTCGCTGACCGATTGCGTGTTCGAGGTGGAACGTGAAACCACCGTCGAAGAGGTCAACGCCTTCTTCAAAGCCGCCGCCGAGGGTGAGCTGAAAGGTATTCTGGGCTATGAGACCCGGCCATTGGTTTCGACGGATTACACCAATGACGAACGATCTTCGATTGTCGATGCGCCTTCGACCATGGTGGTGAACGGGACGCAGTTAAAGATCTATGCGTGGTATGACAACGAAATGGGCTATGCGCACCGTCTGGTGGATGTGGCGCTGATGGTGGGGAACGCGCTGTGAGCGACCGGCCCGAGGGACTGTCGGCCTATATCGCGGTCACGGCGGCCTATTGGGCCTTTATGCTGACCGACGGAGCCCTGCGGATGTTGGTGCTGTTGCACTTTCATACCATAGGGTTCTCGCCGGTTCAGTTGGCTTATCTGTTTGTTCTGTATGAAGTCGCCGGGATGGTGACCAATCTGTCAGCGGGTTGGATCGCTGCGCGGTTCGGGCTGACCTCGACGCTTTATGCCGGTCTGGGGATACAGATTGCAGCATTGCTGACAATGACGTTTCTGGACCCGCATTGGAGCGTCGCCACCTCGGTCGCCTTCGTGATGGCTGTACAGGGTGCCAGCGGCGTGGCCAAGGATCTGGCCAAAATGTCTTCGAAATCCGCCGTCAAACTACTGGCCCCCACGACAGGCGGAGGGTTGTTTCGCTGGGTTGCTATTCTCACCGGATCCAAAAACGCGGTCAAAGGGGTGGGCTTTTTGCTTGGCGCGATCATGCTGGTCACAATGGGCTTTATGACAGCGATCTTTGTCATGGCCGCTGTTCTGGCCGTGATCCTGTTCGCCGTCATTCGCTTTATGCCGCCCGGCCTACCCAAAGGACGCAAAGGAGCCAAGTTCTCCGAGGTCTTCTCAAAATCGCCCAACGTGAACTGGCTATCGGCGGCGCGGGTTTTTCTGTTTGGCGCACGCGATGTGTGGTTTGTGGTCGGCATACCGATATACTTTTACGCCGTCCTGTCGGATGGCACGGAAGAAGGCAACCGCGCGGCCTTTTTCATGATCGGTACGTTCATGGCCGTCTGGGTCATACTGTACGGCGCGGTCCAAGCCAGCGCGCCGAAAATCCTGCGGGCCGCGGACCGTACCGAGGGCGACTTGATAAAAGCCGCCCGCACCTGGGCTGCTGTCCTGTTCTGCATTCCTGCGACGCTGACGGTAGCGGTACTGATCTCGGACGGGCCGCAAACATGGCTGACCGTGACACTGGTTTTGGGTCTTTTGGTTTTTGGAGCGATCTTTGCAGTGAACTCGTCCCTGCATTCCTACTTGATTCTGGCCTTCACCAAATCCGAGCGGGTCACCATGGACGTCGGCTTTTATTATATGGCCAATGCCACAGGACGCCTTGTGGGCACCGTTCTGTCCGGCCTTACCTACCAAGTCGGAGGCTTGCCTTTGGTCCTGGGCACAGCCGCGGCAATGGTCGCGCTTGCCGCGTTGACATCGGGCAAGCTGACCGACCAAACCCACGAGGCACATGCATGAGCGTTTTTGAAAGATACCTGACCATCTGGGTTGCGCTGGCGATGATCGGCGGCGTCTTGATCGGACTCGCCGCGCCCGGGCTGGTGGGCCTGGTCGCCTCGGCCGAGGTGGCAAGCGTCAATCTGGTCGTCGCGGTGCTGATTTGGGCCATGGTCTACCCAATGATGGTCGGAGTCGACTTCGGAGCCGTAGCCGGCGTTGCCCGCCAACCCAAGGGACTGATCGTGACCCTCGTGGTGAACTGGTTGATCAAACCCTTCACCATGGCCGTGTTGGCTGTACTGTTTTTTGACTACGTTTTCGCCCCGTGGATACGCTCCGAGGACGCCGCACAATACACCGCCGGTCTGATCCTGCTGGGTGCAGCGCCCTGTACGGCGATGGTGTTTGTCTGGTCGCAACTGACCAAAGGGGACGCGACCTATACGCTGGTGCAGGTCTCGGTCAACGACCTGATCATGGTGGTGGCGTTTGCCCCTATTGTGGCGTTTCTGTTGGGTGTCACTGATATCGCGGTTCCCTGGCAAACACTGGTTCTGGCGACGGTGCTCTATGTTGTTTTGCCCTTGATCGCAGGGTTGATCACACGACGCAGACTAGGCTCTAAACAAGCGATTGAGGCGTTCTCGGCCCGCGTTAAGCCGTGGTCCATCCTGGGGTTGATTGCCACAGTCGTCATCCTGTTCGGCCTGCAAGGACAGACGATCCTGGCCAAGCCGCTTGTGATTGTCCTGATTGCAGTACCGATCCTGATCCAGAGCTATGGCATATTCGCCCTGGCCTATGGCGCAGCTTACGCGCTGAAGGTTCCGCATCGTATAGCCGCCCCGTGCGCCATGATCGGCACATCCAATTTCTTCGAACTGGCAGTCGCCGTCGCCATCAGCCTGTTTGGCCTGAATTCAGGGGCGGCGCTTGCGACCGTTGTTGGCGTTTTAGTCGAGGTCCCAGTGATGCTGTCGCTTGTTGCCTTCGCGAACAGAACCCGCTCCCGGTTCCCCGAACTTACACCGTCCTGAACTCAGAGAACCGTCACAAAGAACGGCTTTAGTTTCTCTCCTGCCGCAATCGCGGACAACGCCGATTTGGCTGTATCCAGAGACTCGCGGATAGTGACGTCCATATCCAGATAGCGATAGGTGCCGAGGCGACCGACAAACGTGACATTTTCCGCCTTGTTGGCCAGCTCGACATAATCACCCAGCAGCGCCTTTTCCTTGACCTGACGGATAGGATAATAGGGGATGTCGTCCGGTTCGGCCGCACGCGAGAATTCGCGGTAACACACGGAACCGTCATGCGTTTCCCACGGCGCGAAATGCTTGTGCTCGGTAATACGGGTATATGGGACCTCTTCCTCGCCGTAGTTCATGACAGCACACCCCTGGTAGTCACCATCATACGTGAAGCGTTCGAAATCCAGCGTACGATACCCCAGCCGGCCCAGCTCATAGTCGAAATACCCGTCCAGCGGCCCCGAATAGAAAACGTGGTCAAAGTCATCGCCCATACTGCGGTCGAATGTCGTGCCCAGCTTCACAGTGATCGAGGGATGATCCAGAATACCCGCAATCATATCGGTGTATCCGTTTTCCGGCATGCCCTGGAACTTGTGGAAAAAGTAGTTGTCGTCGTAGTTGAAGCGAACAGGCAAGCGTTTCAGGATCGATGCGGGCAGTTCGGACGGGTGACAGCCCCACTGCTTGATGGTGTAGCCCTTGAAGAACGCCTCATAGAGGTCCTGGCCAACAAACCGCATCGCCTGTTCTTCAAAGCTCTGAGGGTCGGTGATCGAAGTGTCCGCCTGTTCTTCGGTAATGAACTTATGTGCTTCGTCCGGGCGCATCGTCTTGCCAAAGAACTGGTTGATCGTATGCAGGTTCACCGGCAGCGAAAACACCTGACCCTTCGAGGTCGTCTTGACCCGGTTCTTGTAGGGCAGGAAATTGGCGTAGCTGTTGACGTAGTTCCACACTTCTTCGTCGTCAGTGTGAAAGATGTGCGGGCCGTAGACGTGTACCATCACGCCTGTATCCGCATCGCGCTCGGTGTGGCAGTTGCCCCCTATGTGGTCGCGACTGTCGATGATTGTGATTTCATGCCCTTGTTCGGCAAGTTCACGTCCAATCACCGCGCCAGAAAGCCCGGCCCCTACCATCAGAAATCGACCTTTGTTCATCTATTTACCTTCGTGCTTCGGTGAAATCGTGCTCATGTCGAGCGGCTTGATCAACTGTCGCCTAGCGATTTTGAGTATGCCTGACCGTGCCTCGGCCTTGCTGCGAAAGGCGTTCAACACGGACATCCAGCCACGGCACATCCGCCAACCCAACTTCAACCGCCCCGAGATGGGTTGTCCGCCCTGCAAGATACCCGCAAACACGATCGGAACCGTACGTCGTGACAAATCGAACATCTCTTTCAGAACGGCCTCTTCTTCTTCTGAACTGAGATTACCAGAAGCCGCCATAGCCGCCTTCAGGTTTTTCCCGACGGGGCGGGTGTGATGCATTGCGATCTCGTCCAGAATGGCTGTCCTGAATGCACCGGCCTCGGCCCAACGACACCAGATATAGTCCAGCCCGTAGCCGCTCATGGTGCTCTGAAACAGGGGCAGAGCCTTCTGCAGCACATCGCGGTGCATACAAGGGGCCATAATCTCGATGTAGTTTGTGTATCTCAGAACAAAGCCCGGGCACTGGCTGAATACGAAATGCGAAAAATAGCTTTCTGAACTCAACGATGGCTGAGCAATGCGAAGACCATAATGCCGCATCGACGCGAACATGGCATTGACGTCCTGCGCACTGATGTCCAGATCGTCATCAGGCAACCAGAAATAGTCGTAACCCTCAAGGTTCCGGTCAATAAGTGTTTGGTACAAACCGTCCCACTTGCCGCCTTTCAGCAAGATAGCTTCAACCCCGTCCTCTGCGACAAAGCTGTGATAGGCTTCGTCGGAAAAGAAACTGACGATCAGGTCATAGTCGCGATCTTCATAGGGGATTTCGCACCAACGGTGGTGCAATGACTTGCTGCCCGCGCGGACAACGACGAGGCTTTTCTTCATACGTGGCTTCGGACCTTATTCCCGGCGCGCAACAATGGGCCTAACCCTTCGATTCTGTCAGGATTCAAAGGGTGGCTTAGCCTGCCGTGAGTATATTTGGCCTGATAAACGAGGTTGCGCGCGAACCTGAGCAGAGGCGATCCCGGTTTCATTTCTTTACGGCCATGGTCGATCGAACTACCGAGTGCTTCGCGCTCAGAGATCATCGGAGCGGCCAGCGTAAGTATCGGTACCCGGTGTTCCCAGTAGAACTTCAGATCGATATCAACAGGCCGGGCAATCGGAGCATCAATTTCAAGCAGCTGCGCCGCGGCTCTGCGACCGATGATATACCCCGTTGTTCGAGGTGGCAGGCGATCTGATAGGACCAGATCTTGGTCCGCAAATTCCTTAAGGACTTGCACGTTCTTCCCCGGAACTCCGTCCAGTTTTATCATCACGCTTTCGAAGCACTCAGAACAATCGTGCATCGCATCCAGAAACGATCTAGGATCTTTCACAAATGTCGCGTCATCTTCGAGCACCAGCCAAACAGGGTCACCAGAATCTACCAGTTTTTGCCAGATCTGACGGTGGCCCAGCGTGCAGGCAACTTCGTTCAAGCTGAGCGGGCGCTTGAATTTTGTACGATTTTCATTCGTGTCGTAAATCTGATGCAGATTTGGCGTATCGAGCTTATGTCCGGGGATAGCATCTGAAAACTCAAACGTGACGCCAAACTTCGCAAGCTCCGCTTCGCAGAAGCGTCTACGTTGAACCTCTTTCGGCAAACTGAGAACAACAGCTCTTATAGACACGGTTCTTTTCCACTCAAATGCGCGGCATTGTTAGTGGCCGCAAGCTGTAACAACAACTACTTAAAGTAGCAGATTCGGCAGAAGGATCAGAACAGCCAGCCTCTGGCAAATATCCGCCTACCACAGCACTCTTTACGCGAATTGTGAGCAACGCGCCTCAATACCGGTTTGTGCTTACTAACACATAACTGTATCACAATATTAACACTTTTAAACTGATCCCGATCAAAGCGTGTTCTATTTGCGCAACATCACGCCCAAATTGGACGTTTTCCGCCATTCACTTGCCGATCAGCCAAACCATTACTATGCGGCGACGGCTTTCTCGACACACCTACCCTCTATCAAGTTGTCACGCCTCACAGTCCGCCCTTTTGACAGGACAGAATATAGGTTATCTGAGCGAGCGCATGGTTTTACGATCTGGAGAACGCAATGATTAAGCGTGCCTGGGACAATTGGCGAGCTGGCTATATGGGTCGCCTCATCAGCGAAAGCTTCTTCGCACAGGGCGGATTGTACGCTGTAGCTATAGTCGCGATGATCGCGGTCGCCGCTACGACTGCCGGGTCGGCCTACATGATGGAATACATCGTGGATGCCATGACAAACCCTGAAATGCGCAGCTGGGTGCATTTAATCGCATTGGGCGTCATCGCGCTATTTCTAACGAAAGCCGTTGCCTCCTATATCCAATCCATTTTCCTGGCCCGAGCCGGCAACAGGATCGTCGCCACTCAACAGGACCGCGTCTATCGCAAACTCCTTCGGCACGGAGTCTCTTTCTTTGCGGCACATGAATCTTCGGATTTGTTGATGCGCACGACTCACGGCGCTCAGGCGGCCAGGAAGCTGATCGACGTAATAGTTACCGGCTTTGTACGCGACGCACTTACTCTCGTCGGTTTGGTCATTGTTATGGTGTATCAACAACCCGTTCTGTCGATCATGTTCTTCGTTGTCGGCCCGGTGGCACTTTTTGGGGTGCGGTACCTTCTTAAAAGTGTTCGTGCGATCATGCAGGCGGAATTCAAATCGCTGGCCGAGATCATACGCGTCCTTCAGGAAACGTCCACCGGCATCAAGGTAATCAAGGTATTCGCTCTTGAGGATCGAATGATCACGCGGATGGACACAGCAATTCGCAGTGTAGAGCAACGAGCCAACGATATCGCAAGGCTGCAGTCTATCGCCAGCCCACTGATGGAGTTCTTGGCCGGTCTTGCTGTCGCAGGTGTTCTGGTGGTCAGCACAATGGGGATTGCCGGCAGCGAAACGCCTACGGCCGGGCAGCTGATGTCATTCATTACGGCTTTGTTGATGGCATACGAACCCGCCAAACGCCTATCCAAGATGCGCGTCCAGATTGAAACTTGCATGGTGGGCGTCGGTCTGTTGTTCGGATTGCTAGACCAAGAAGATACAATGAAGGAAAGCCCGAACGCTCATGACCTTTTGGATGGTCCTGGAGAGATTTCCTTGCGGAATGTAACTTTTGGCTACAGCGGTGCCATGCCGGTGATCGAAGATATGAACATCAATTTCGAGGCCAAAAAGACAACAGCATTGGTCGGGCAATCCGGGGGTGGGAAGTCAACAATGTTCGGCCTGATCATGCGGTTCTATGATCCCGAAGATGGCAGCATTGAAATAGACGGCCAGGACTTACGCCATGTCAGTTATGCTTCGCTGCGACGCAAGATTTCGTATGTAGGTCAGGATACTTTCCTGTTTTCCGCAACGGTAATGGAAAATCTGCGATGTTCGTCACCCGAGGCGACCGATGAAGAGGTGATTGCTGCAGCCAAAGCCGCCCATGCACACGGGTTTATTGCCGAATTGCCTGACGGGTATGATACGCAGGTTGGGGAAAACGGGACCTTCTTGTCCGGAGGTCAAAAGCAGCGTATCGCGATTGCTCGCGCAATACTGCGCAAAGCCGAGATTCTGCTTTTGGATGAAGCAACAAGCGCACTGGATGCAGAATCCGAGTCATTGGTTAAAGCCGCTTTGGATTCGCTGACCGAAGACGTGACCGTTATTGTGATCGCACACCGGCTCTCTACGATTCTTGAGGCGGACAAAATCATGGTTATTCAGGATGGAGCGGTGATCGAACAAGGAAGTCTTGAACAGTTGATGGAAAAGAACGGCAGCTTCCGCAGCCTATTCGATCAACAATTCAAAACGCACGAAACAGAAAAACAAAAAAGCGAAGTAGAATCTTGAAAAACACGAGCTTCCACACGAGAGAAGGCTTTTGACGGTGCCCGCAAATATCCAGTGGACCGACGGACTGTACTGCAATACCCACAATACCAAACGCTGTGTGGCGGATACATAGAAGAACATTTCGAATTCAGGATTCTGGTATAAATAGCGCTTTTTCAGGTTGGAGAGAACTGTGGCTAGAAAGTTGAGAAATCCAACTCAACACCACTTTCTCGCTTTCCATGAAGAACGACGGTACGTTCATTACTTTTCAGCGAAAAAACGAAACTGCCGCCGCCACGATAAGAGTTGAGAACGACAAGCTTTCTGTTTCGCAGCAACAAGACGGCGGGAACTGGGTGAAATTGATCAATTCGATCAAGTTCAAAAGCAAAGACAGTACTACGATCCAATTGCAACGCACCCCAGAGGGCCTCAAGCTATCGGGTGACGATATCACCGATTCAGTTGAGATTCCTGTCGATTTGTCCAAGGTTGGTAAAGTCTGCGGATCCGGAGAAATTTGGAATTTCAGTTTCGAAGAAGCCACGTCAAAGCTGGTCACAACAGCTTTGCAGCGTGTCGTTCGCGAAGTCGCTGAATTTCCCGAAAGCCATCTCACACAGCGTCAGGATGATCTGATCTACGATTTTGGGATGCATTCGGGAAGCGATACTGAATTCTATCTTGCTAAGGGGTTTCGTGTGGTCGCAATCGAAGCCAACCCCCAGATCGCCGAACGCAACGCAACCCGGTTTGCAGAGGAAATCAACGACGGGCGCCTCGTCTTGTTAAACTTGGGCGTTGCTGAAGAAAACGGATTGTTGCTTTTTCACGTGTCGTTGGTGAACTCGGAACAGAGTTCATTCGACAAAGACATGGCCTTGCGGTTGGGGCCAGTCGAATCATGTGAGATCAAAACGGTGAATCCAGCACATATCTGGCCAAGTTTCGGTGTGCCCTATTACGGGGTCGGAGTAGTTTCGCCGGGTATGACGAAGCTCTTTTCCTTCCGGGCAAATGTATCGATCATTGTCTTCGTCCCAGGTGAAGTCGGACCGCGACCAAGTACCATCCTTGCGCTTTGAGTGGTCAAAGACCGGGATGAACGGGAGGATCTTCCGTTTGAGCGTCAACCAAACGAGATTGTCAGACGAACCGTAAGCCGTATCCGCCGCCACCCAATCAGGCTTCAAACCAAAGCGCTCTTCGGTGCGGTCGATCATCTTGCGCATGGCACCGACCTCTGCCTGCCGGATCGACCTGCTGGCATCCACATCCATGATGATCCCGTGATCTGTATCGATCAGGTAATTGTCTGAATACGCAAAGAATGCAGGCCCTTTGCGAGCTGCAGTCCATTGACTGGCGGGGTCAGCATGCGCGGTGAACTTAGGCTTCACCTCGCTAGCCGAACCAAAGGCTGCGTCGTCAAGAACGTCGAGGTATTCACGCACCGCCCTTGGCGCATCTGCTGCTTTGACCGCGCGATCCTCCCAGTCTTTAGGGTTGCTGGAGTTCTGCTTCTGGACATCAGCGAAGATCAAACTGGCGTCGACGGCGAAGCCTTCACCACCAACAAGGCCCTCTTCAATACAGCGCGCAACGGTCATCTCAAAAACATGACGCAGCAGGTCACTCTCGCGGAAACGGCCATGGCGGTTCTTTGAAAAAGTGGAATGATCTGGAATGCGGTCACCCAGATCGAGGCGGCAAAACCACCGATACGCCAGGTTCAGATGCACCTCTTCGCACAACCGTCGCTCGGACCGGATGCCAAAACAATAACCCGCAAGAAGCATGCGGATCATCAGTTCGGGATCGACCGACGGACGGCCCGTGTGGCTGTAGAAATCTGCAAGATGGCCGCGGATGCTGCTCAGATCGAGATGCCGGTCAATCGACCGCAGCAGATGGTCTTGCGGGACATGATCCTCCAGCGAGAACTCGTAGAACAGCGCCGCCTGAGCTTCCTGCCTTGGTCCCATCATCGCAATCCACCTCCTTCAATAACAGAAGTGAATCAGCGAGTTGGTTCCAGATCAAGTAAGAGTTTTTCAACGACATCAGCCCATTCTGTAAATTCGGCTTTCCTGCTGCGTGCGCTCGCAGCGTGGAAAATGCTGCATCAGCGTAAGATTAGGTGCTGCCGCGCAGTGGGAAAACCAGCCATTCGTGCAGAGCGCAGCAAGGATCAAAGGTCGAATTCACAGATTGCGGACGAAGCGGACCTTGATGGTCACAGACTGAACGTCGGCTTCTGGCATTGTTGCGTGTGATCTTCCTACAGAGCAATTAAAAACTGGTGGTCCCTTTCGAGCAAACTTGCAATGGCGGGCAATATTCTCATTCTATCTTCTTTTTTCCGACAAGAATTGCATGTTCCCGTTCTATGGTCTTTTTCCAATCGCCTTGCGCTTTCAGACCGGTCGCAGAGTCTCCCATCAGCGAAGTGACCATCAGTCTTCCTCGCGCTCTCGCTTCTTCTTTCGAAAACCCGGCCTGTTCAAACATCCAGGCGGCGAATTGGAACCGTTTGCCGATGGTTCTTTGATACGATTCTTTCACCTTGTCATCGGTATTCGCCCACACTGAGACAGCGTGATCCGGCAAGGCGGCGTCCTCTTCTATGACCTTTTTCATAAGAAGAAGAATGCGGTCTTCCGGGGGGCCGCCAAATGTCTTTGCCTGTGCGATCACTTTGTCAGTCAGTTCCTGCTCCCAATATCTGAGAACCTCATCCAAAAGCTCACGGACGTTCTTGAAATGCCAGTAAAAGCTGCCGCTTGTCAGGTTCAGTCGCTTTGCCATTGGCACGACCTTTATTGCGGAAACGCCGCCCTCATTGAGTACTTTGTAGGCCAGCAATATCCAGTCTTCTTTGGTCGCGGCGTTTTTTGGTGAGTTTCGAGTAATAGATTCTGACATTCAGATTATAGCATTCTTTATTTGACATAGAGCAGTCTATGGACTTACCGTAGAGGTGTCTATGGTGAACGAGAGGCTCACGGTTTCGTGTTCTCTTACGAGGCTTCGCTTTGAAGGGGGATCAATGAATAACTTAATGAAAACCGCAGCCGGTACATTGATGGCATTAGGCGTGACACTGGCTGGCACTGCCACGGCCCAAAACGCCCTGCCGACGGGTCGGAGTGCCACTGAAATCGAAAACGGTGTATATCCCGCGTCTTACTTTCCCAACACTGAAATCCTCGGCGAGGATGAGATGCGTATCACGGCATTGGGTACGGGGATGCCAAACCAAACCAAGGCAGCCGTTTCGATTTCGTTTTATGTGGAACTTGGGAATGGGGACGTCTTTCTGTTTGACGTAGGAACTGGCGCAACAGGAAACCTGTTCTCGCTGCGACCGGATTTTGCAAAAATCGACAAGGTCTTCTTCAGCCATTTGCATGTCGACCACGTTGGAGATTTCATGGGTCTCCACGTTGGGGGGTGGCTTTCAGGCAGATATACTCCGCTCCGCATCTTCGGCCCGTCCGGATCAGAAGATGAACTGGGCACTAAAGCCTATGTTGATGGCATGTCCAAAGCTTACGCATGGGACTTGGCCACGCGAACGGGCGCGCTGCCGGATGACGGCGCCAAGCTTGAAGTCACTGAATTCGATTACATGCAAGAAAACGAGATCGTTTATCAGGAGAACGACGTCACGATCCGGTCTTGGCCTGCTATCCACAGCTTAGATGGCTCGGTAAGTTATTCTCTGGAATGGAATGGACTGAAATACGTCTTTGGCGGAGATACCTACCCGAACAAATGGTATGTAGAATATGCCAAAGGGGCAGACATTGCTTCTCACGAGGCGTTTCTTCCACCTGATGCTTTGGCCCCGTATTTTGGCTGGGACATGAAACAGGCGACCTATGTAGCGACGCGCGTTCATACCGAACCTGCGGCCTTTGGCAAAGTGATGTCTGCGGTCGAACCGCGTATGGCCCTCGGATATCACTCTGTTCTTTCACCCGAAAATTATCAGGCGATTTTGGAAGGCGTCCGTTCGACTTACGATGGGCCTCTAACGCTCGCGCGAGATCTACAGGTGATCAATGTGACCAAGGACCAGATCGTTGTTCGGGAAGCGAGTGTTGATGACTATGCGTTGCCACCCGCTGTGAGCGACGAGTACATCAATGCCCCACGGTCAAAAGAAAAAGAGCCGTCCGACAAAGTCAACGCGGGAAAATGGGAGGGTTACACGCCACCGCCAATGCCGGATAATTAACGTTCAGGGGTGAACAAAATTCCGATTTGGCAGTACCTGCACCGACTATTCCTGATGCTGAGCCTGATGACCTCAGGTGCACAGGCCGTTTCGGCGGATGTCGTTCTGACAAACGGTTCAGAAGTCGCCCCCAACATTGCTGTCATTCATGTCGAAGATGATGGGGTCTACGTCGACCTTGAAATCTATGTCGAAGATATTCCGTTGTTTGCAGATATGTTGCCAATAGGATGGTCATCAGATTTCGTCGGAGGTGAGCCGGAGGCTGAACAAGATACCAATCAAGGTTATGCGCAAGCCGAAGGCCGGGCGCTGTCGATTGTTGGAAGCGACGAACGGGCCCTAAACGCTGATATCAGAAAGGTGGAATACCGAACGCGCATAAACCGGGCCTCGCCGCTTGCAGGTCAGCGCGATCCATTCTCGGGTCAAATTGTTCCCAGCCCGCCAACAGATCCGCGTGTTTTGTTCGTCGAACTGTTCTTTGCGTTTCAAAACTCAGTTCCCAAGGAGCTGACTATAGTGCCTCCATCGCGGGATGGTGAACCACTGGCGACTATCGGGATGCAGGTTTTTGACCGTGAGGTTCCGGTCACGGATTTCAGCTTCTTGTCAAAGCCGGAAGAGTTAAAGATTCACTGGCCTGATCCGTGGGATAGCCGCTTTTCTGCTGAAAGGCTGAATCGAAAAGCTCAGGACGGGACATCCACCTTTCTTTACATCGAACCTCGTGAAGTTCGGCATGAGACGCTGATCCGCTTGCGTGAACTGGCGCCTTGGATTGATGAAACTACCGAAGTCGGTCACACACTTTCACCACAGCGTAGCGCCTTGATCGTAAACCGGGCGGCGTCCTTTTTGGCTTCTCGTAACCCGGTGTCAATTGATGGCAAATTAGTGCAACCGTCAAACGCTACAGCAAAACTACTGGAGCTCACATCGCAGGGTTTTCAGGTTGTCGAGCCCGGAAAGCAAGTGTCCGTGAACAATGCGTTTATCGGAGCTATCCTGTCTTTCTCATCGGCAGAACTTCCCGATCAGGTGACGGTCACATGGGATATGTTTGACGAGAAAATCTCCCGCGTTGCGACCATTTCAAACGATATTGCCGGGCCATTCTTTGGAGCTGTGACACCAGCAGACCCTCAGTTTCATTGGCAGAACCACTTGCTCAAATACGAAAGAGCATCTGTTACTCAGATTCCAGTTGAGCAGCCGACACGGCAGAACCCGGCATTGGCTTTGATCTCCGGAATGATCAGTGCCGCCTCACTTGGTTTTTTCATGTTGTGCAAGGGCAAAGTTACAAAGCGCGTCAGTTGCGTAACCATGATTGTCGCAATATCGGCAACCCTGGCATTTTCGGGATATTTGCCGGAGTTACCGTGGAATAAGCCCGAGCCCCCTGAACCGCAGGTTGCGGAAGAAATACTGCGCTCAATGGTCGAGAACTTGAGCACGTTGACTCTGGAAGTTTCGCCGGCCGCAAGAAAGTCAGAGTTGGCACATATTGTGACGGAAGCGTCTCTGGGTGACATCGCAACAGAGGTTGAACGTGGTCTTGCGATCCGAACGCCAGGAGGCAGTCTTGCAACGGTTACTGATATCAGCGACCTGAAGTTGGAGCGCATTAACCCAACCCTCAAGCCTGGAGGGTTTAGTGCGCTGACCAAATGGACAGTGAAAGCACAAGGCGGTCATTGGGGGCACGCCCACATACGCGCCGTTACGTTTCGGGTGCTGGCCGAGGTCGTACCTGAGTCAGGGCAATGGAAGCTGGATGGATTAACTGTAATCGAGGCTCGCGATCCAAGTGCATAAGTGTTTAAGATCAAAGGTTTTTGCTTTCGGCGCTCTGTTTGCCGGTGTGCTTTTGTCACTGACGCTATCAGCCTCGGCGCATTTTTTGCTTAACCTCAACGTTCGAATTTCGCATGTCGAGCATTCCGAAGACGGTCTACGTGTCTACATGCGCACGCCCATGCCCTATCTGGTTGCAGACAAGGTCGGTGATCGGGATGGAGATGCCTTGCCGGAAGCTGCACCATTCACGACCAATGCTATGAGCGACGGTCAGTTGGTCCACTTTGTCGACTTGCAGGCTGCCATGAGCGATCCCAGTGGGCTTGGGCAACTCGCCGAAGGTGGATTACATCTGCTGGTCGACAATCGGCGCTTAAGAGGAACAGTTAAGTCCGTTCGCTTGCATCGCGTAGGAAATGAGCCCGGATTTGCAACTTTGGCCGAGGCTCAACAGGCAGTAGACACCGAGACGGCCTTAGCGCCACCGCTTTATGTAGGTGACACAATTGTTGATCTCGTCCTGTATTATGAAACAATCGGCCCAGTGCAATCGTACAGCATTGCCAACGTGCTGGACCCCGGCTTGCCGGATCAGGACCAAACGGCCAACCTCATTCTCGACTACGCGTCAGACACACCTCAGATTTTCCGATCTCGGGGTCTGATGACTGAACCATTGGTGATTCAAAAGAAGGGGTATGGAGGATTCCTCAGTTTCGTCTGGGAAGGCATACGACATATCCTCGAAGGGTTGGATCATGTTTTGTTTGTTGTGTGTTTGGTCATTGGAGCGCAGACCCTCAGGGCGCTATTGCTGCGTGCAACCGGTTTTACCGTTGGGCATAGCGTGACCCTGTCGCTGGGGTTTTTCGGGTTTGTGCCAACGGGTGCGTGGTTTGTTCCTGCCGTCGAAACTGGGATCGCGCTTTCTATCATATTTGCAGCCGTCGCAGCGTTTATGAGTTTTAAGGACAATGCGCGCTCTGAAGTCACGATGGTGCTTCTGACAACGCTGATTGGCCTCTTGCACGGGCTTGGGTTTAGCTTTGTGTTGCACAAGATCTTGCAGGTCACGTCTCCAAACATCTGGCAAAGCCTGCTTGCTTTCAATCTTGGCGTCGAGCTTGGCCAAGTTGCCATTATTCTTGCACTCTGGCCTGCCTTGGCAATGTGTCGGCGCGTGAACTCCAGTCTGTGGATGTCCGTACGAGTCGTCTTAGCGGGAGGATGTGCGGCAATCGCCTGCTTTTGGACCATTCAGCGAGTTGCCGAGGTTTATTCCACTCTTGCTTAAGGTCATTGCGATGGCGCGTGTCGTGATGGTCGCCTGGGATAAAAGCGGATTTTCGGCTTTTCCGCAGCATAGGGCAGATTGGGCTCGGAGCTGTCTGATGCATACGCGGCATGGTACACCTACATGACAAGTCCAAAGCAGTTATAGAAATTATGCTATTATCCATCGTCAGCGCGATGCCGACGCTTGGGTTTGGAGGGCGGTATGGAGGGCAAAATATGCCTAGAGTACAGCTTCCAGCAATCACCCCCAAACAACGAGCTTGGAACAAAGGTCGCATCATCGGGCAAAAGCGCCCGTTGCGACCCAAACAGGTCTGGGCCATCCGAGCGCGTCTCGAACTGGCAAACAATTTGCGAGATCTGGCGCTCTTTAATGTCGCGATCGATAGCAAGTTGCGTGGATGCGAGTTGGTATGTCTCAAGGTGAGCGACCTCGTAAACGCTGATCAAGTGCGCGAACGTGTTTCGGTGGTGCAAAGCAAAACAAAGCGGCCAGTTCAGTTTGAACTGACTGAAAACACGCGTGATTCCGTTGCCAACTGGGTCAAAAGTCCAGAAATGTTGAGAGGCAGCTTCATGTTTCCAAGTCGGTTCCACGACCATCCCCACATTTCAACACGCCAATACGGCCGACTTGTCAGGGATTGGGTCGCAGCAATTGGCTTAGAACCAAGTGGCTACGGCACGCACTCGATGCACAGGACGAAGGCCGCTGAAATTTACCGTAAGACTGGGAACTTACGAGCAGTACAACTGCTTCTTGGCCACACAAAGATCGATAGCACTGTTAGGTACTTGGGCGTCGAAGTCGAAGATGCCCTAAGCATTGCTGAGAAGATCGACATTTGAACTTTAGGCGAGCGGTACAAGCCGTTCGCCTTCCGTAAGCAGCCATGCAGCAATCATCTTCTGATGACAGCAAAGAGCCCAAACCTACCGAGTTGCTGCGTAGCGGCGAATGTCGCCGTCAAGGATGAAATCGTTGACGATTAGCTGAACTGGGGTGTTCACTACCTCCAAAACTTGCAGGGGAGTGGAATGCGAAAACCTGAACAAACCGACAGCTTCGCTGCATTGGAGAAGCGTGAGTGGGCTAAAGCAAATTTGGCGAAGTCCTATGCGCAAGTATTTGCAAAAGCTGCAGATATGGTCGTGCCGGCTTTGGTAAAGGCGGTTGAAGCTGGTTCTGGTACCGAAGCGCTTGATCTGTGCTGTGGTCACGGGAATGTAACCGCAGGTCTCATCAAATCTGGTGCGCGTGTCACGGGACTGGATTTCTCACCTAGTATGCTGGAGATGGCCCGGTCGGCCGTTCCCGAAGCCAAGTTCGTCGAAGGAGACGCGATGGCGTTAGACTTCGATGATGGCACTTTCGACACCGTCACAATTGGGTTTGGGATACCGCACGTCCCTGATCCGCCAAGAGTATTTGCCGAAGCTCGCCGCGTGCTTCGTCCGGGCGGACGCCTCGCGTTTTCGGTTTGGTGCGGTCCAGAAGTGGATACCGCCCTTGGATATGTCTTTGGTGCAATCGGCAAATACGGAGCGCCGGACATTGTATTACCGCCAGGACCCGGAGCTAATGATTATGCTGATCCGGAACACGCCTATCCAGCGCTTTTGAAAGTGGGGTTCACCAAGTTTCACCAATCTATTGTCGCATCAGAGTGGGTGGTTGACGACCCAGGTGCACCGTATGATTTCTTCTTGGAGGGCACAGCGAGGGGCGGTGCCTTATTACGCCCTCAACCGCCGGAAAATGCGGCGGCGATCAGGAAAGCGGTCGTATCCCAAGTCTTAGAAAGACATGGTTCAGGACCCAAATGGGACGTGCCGATACCTGCCGTGGTAACCGCAGCGGAAGCGGTTTAGGAACCGTTAGCTTTTGAAGCAAATTGTTCAAAGCAGACGTCAACTTTCTTGCAACGAGCGGCAGGATTAGTCCCGCAGAGCAGTCGCTAAGCTGGTCAGCGAGCGCTGCCGAGCGACGAATGACCGGTCCGAGCCCTGAGTGCGTTTTTCCGCGCGATGAATGATTGTCTGCAATGCCGTGATTGCGGGACGCCATCAATGCTGAGGCATTCCGGAAGCCTCCATCGCGACAAGCCAGCGATCCAGTGCCCCGGGGGCGGTCCACATCCGGGATTCTATGCCCTTCACCCGCGAAACGGTCCAGTCAGGGTTCTCCGCAAGATAGTCGCTCATGGCTTTTGCCGCATTGTCTTTGTCGCCAAGGCAATGGTGAATGGCCGCAAGGAGTTTGTTTGCCGCGACCGGCATCGAGGGCGCTGATTTGAACGAGTCCAGAGCGGTGTCACAGTCCCCTTTCTGCCACAACGCCCACGCCTTGTTCCATTGCAGGTCAAAGTGTTTGAGCGGGTCAATGCGCTCCAGCTGACCAAGTGTCGCCAGGGCCTCATCCGTCTTGCCCTGATATATCTGCGATACCGCGAGCCCGTTGCCAACGATGGTGGACGAAGGATTCAATTCGATCCCGCGCTGGAATGCGCGTGCCGCGTCTTCGACATTGCCGTCGAACATCAAGGCCCGCCCGAGCGCATGGTAGGCCAGGAAATTGTTGGGATCGAGCTCGACGCCCCGGCGGGCGAGATCGTTCATCCGTTTGCGCAGGGCCACTTCGTCGCCTTCGATCCAGCCATTGTGGAGCCCGATACGCAACGACAGGGCCTGCCCCAAAAAGCCCCAGGCGGAGTCCGGGTAGTCCTTCATGGACTGTTCCTGTTCCTCGATATTGATCAGCAGGTTTTCGCGGGTGAAGTTGCGCATGATCCGGCTTTGCGCTGCATTCGAGATCATCAAGGCGCTGACATCGCCAGCGGACATGCTGGCATCCGCGGTATCAATCACGTTTGTGCCCACAGCCTTGGCGATTATTCGGCTGATTTCGCTGTTTGCCTCAAGCATCGCACTCAGCGGCACGTCGAACTCATCCGCCCAGATATGGGCTTCTGTTGCGCCGTCGATCAACTGGGCGGTGATCTTCAGCCGCGAGCCGTCATATTGCTGGCTGCCTTCAAGAACCAAATCGGCCCCAAGCGCCTTGGCGATCTCACTAATCCCTTGAGGCGAGTCGCGAAACTGAAAGCTGGAGCGGCGCGAAATGACCGCCATCTGTGGAAACCGTGCCAGGGCGGTTATGATGTTTTCACTGATCGCGTCGCTCAAGAAGCCCTTGTGCGGCTCGACAGAGAAATCCTCAAACGGCAGGACGGCGACCACCGGTGCATCGATGTCGTTGTCAGGGCGCGTCAGAACATAGGCGGTGATCAGGGCGAAAACCGCGAGGGCGGCCACCATCGAATAGGCGCCAAGCCGTTTCTTCGAAGTCGTGGAGTGGGTTTCCGGGGCGGGCAGGACCAGCCTGTAGCCCTCACGCGGAACAGTTTCGATAATGCGTTTTTCGGTATCGCCCACCACGCGCCGGATTTCCGCGATGCATTGCGCGACGCTGTCGGCTGCAACGGCGCGGCCTGACCAGATCTCGTCGATCAGCGCTTCGCGTGTTACTGTCTGGTCGGCTTTTTTTGCCAATGCCACAAGGACTTCGCGGGATTGATGCCTCAGCTCTATTTCGTTTCCGGCCAAGTCGTAGACCCGGCCGGTTGTCCGCTCGACAATCACGGTTCCCAGGCGGATTTCGGAAGATTTCAAGGTTTTTCGTTTGGTAAATCGCACCGGCTGGTCCTCCAATTCGACCATCGCCAATGCCCACTGTCTCGACTTTTTCGACAGTGGCCCTTCGGCAACGGGGAGGAGCATCTTCCGCTCCCACGAACGAGGATACTTGATGAAACGTGTGACGAAAACAGCGAACCATCTTCTAATGCGAACTGCACGTGCGGGCCTGCCGCCGCGCATTCTTGCAATTTCAATTGCATTGCTTCTCGCCAACTCGGCTGTTGCCGAGAGTTTCGATTTGACCACACCTCGTGCAGATGCCCCTGTTCGCCATGCGGACGGAAGTGAGAGTTTCCGGCTTCTTCCTGGCGAGTGCAGCGATCGTGAATATTTTTCTGACGAGTTACAACGCAACACCTCAGATTGTGGCCGCTCCCGAAACAGGATCGAGTACTTCGAAACATCGTCATCTGGCGCCGGAGACCGGCGTATGTACGAGTGGGAGATCTTCATTCCGGAGGATTTCAGCTACAATGCACTCAACGCACGTTTGACCGTCGGCCAATTCGAAACGGGCGCCGATATGCTTTATGGTTTCGAACTGAATAATGATGGCTACACCTTCCGAGCACGCGACTGCATCTCTGCGGACGATTTCGGTGACTGGCACAAGGTCTCTGTGCGCATCCAATACGATTCTACGCCGCGCAAATCCCTCAAGGATAAAACGCCCGGTGTGTTTGTGGTCGAATGTGATGGAAAGGTTATTGCCGACTCATCTGGCAGACCCAATATGGCCGAGGGCGGCGAGATTCAGTTCAGATATGGCCTCTTCGGTGCCAAGAATATCCCTGACACCGACAACGTCTCGGTATCATATCGGAACGTCCGAATCTCGGAGTGGTAAGGGCTGCAGGCCACGCAAAACCGGCGCCTTCGTGTTCCGGATACTCTCGGCTATGCGCCGTGTCCGTCACGTGTCGTGCGTCTTGATCCCCCCCTTACATATACGGACCCGCTCGAAAAAAAGCGGGAACCGGTTCTTGGGTAAGATAATTGGCAGCAGGCGGCGGACACCCGACTTTGTAGCTTGAAAGCTCAGTTTCGCCATCCGTCGAGTTGGCGTATTGATATTCGCAATCATGGCAGCGGAGGCTGCACACAGAGGGTCCAAAAACAGCTCTATCTCTTGGAAGCTGACCTTGGTACGATGCGCCGCGAAGGTCAGGAAAGTCCTGCATACCTGACATTAGACTGTCTCTCGCTCAACGGCAGCGATGCTGAGAAACTGCTTAAGAAGTCTGTGTCTTGGTTTCTTGATTGTCCTCTCAAGATAAGGCAGTCGCCTCGATTTTTTCGCCAACGCGCTTGCGTTGAGGATACTAGCCACAGGGGTGGCTCAGCGCTGTTGTTTCAAATATCCGTGTTTGAAATTCGCGTATAGCTTCTGGAATTCGGCTAAGTACCTGAAATTAAATGGAGGCGAGTACCGGAATCGAACCGGTGTACACGGATTTGCAATCCATAAAGACAGGCAGCGAAAACAACGGCTTATGGGTGCAAAACACCCCCTGACAAAAAGTGAACAAAAAGCGAAAGTTTCAACGCTCTTTGCGATTCAGAATGCTCACAAAATCGTTTCTAACCTTGGGATAATTTGATGAGTTGGGCGGTTGCAAACGAATGCGCAGAGCGTCGCTTCGGCAGCGCCGCGCGCAAGCAGATCATCATGTTCCTGGCCGACAAAGCGAGCGATGACGGCTCGGGCATCTGGTGCTCAAAGGGAACGATCCAGCGCCACACAGAGCTTAGCGAGAGCACGGTAAAGCGCACCATCATCGACTTTCTGCGGGAAGGCATTCTGATCGAGACGGGGCAGCGGCAGTGCAAGAACGGCTACACCGTCATTTACCGCATCGTTCTGGAACGCGTGGCCGCGCTTGAACCCACGGCTGAGCCCGACATTGAGACGGGGGTCACTGTGAACCCCGTCCAGCCTGGACCCGGTACGGGGTCCACGGTGAACGGGGTACGGGGTTCACAGTGGACCCCAAACCATCCTAAAACCATCCATAAACCACCTACGCGCAGGCGCGAGGCGGCGGAGGAGGTTGAAGATCTGGAATCTGAGAAGATCTTGGCGGCCTATCCCGAAGACAGGATCCGAGACCGGCGGACCAGTCTGCGTTTGATCGCAGCGGCCGTGAAGGCCGGGGTAGAGCCCGATGATCTGCTGCAGGCGGTCAAAGCCTATGCCAAGGAAAGCGAGGGCTATACGCGCAGCAAGGTCTGTTTCTCGGACAACTGGTTCAAGATGCGCCGGTGGGAGAAGGGACTGGCCCAGATCCAGGCCGACCGCGAGAAGGCGCGAGAAGCCGAAGCCAAAGGTCGCGCGAGCCTCGCCGAGTGGATCTACGAGCGCCATCCCCTGTGCCGCCATATCACCAATCGGCAGATCGAGGATTTGATCGCGTCAAAGCTGGTGACGCCTGAGCAGGTGCGCGCTGCGGGGCTGCAGGCATAAGTGCGACTCGATTGTTACGCCATGGCGTAAAAAGTAGATATTTACGTTGCAGCGTAAGTTGCTTTGATTTACGCTACGCCGTAAAAGGAGCCACATCATGGACCTCACAGCACGAACGGCCGAGCAGATCGGCGAGGCACTCCGCCGGACGCGCAAAGCGCGCGGCTGGACCCAAAGCGATATCAGCGCGCGCACGAATTTGCGCGTCGCGACGATTTCGTCGCTCGAGAATGGCGACGCAGGAACCAAGCTCGCCACAGTGCTCGCTGTTATGGCGGCACTTGGGCTTGAGTTCCGATTGGTGGAGCGCGGTGGCTCGCTTGAGATCGAGGATATCTTCTGATGGCCAAACGCGGGCGTAGCGGCACGATGCAAGTGCTTCTGAATGGAAGACTGGTGGGAGCCTTGCGTCTCGCGGGTTCGGGCGCGATCGGCTTTACCTATGATCCGGACTGGTTGGCGTGGGAGCACGCCATGCCCATCTCGCTGTCCCTGCCTTTGCGCGAAGAGGCGCACCAAGGCGGCCCTGTGATTGCCTACCTGGAAAACCTGCTGCCGGACAATCAGGCGATACGTGAACGTGTCGCCGCTAGGGTGCGTGCTGGAGGCACAGAAGCATGGCACATGCTGGAGAAGATCGGGCGCGATTGCGTAGGGGCCTTGCAGTTCGTTTCGGGAGAGATCCCCGAGGACGGCACACTCGAGGGAGAGCCCGTTTCCGAGCGACAGATTGCCGATATGCTGCGCAATCTCGCAAGTGCCCCCCTTGGCTTAGACGAGGAAGACGACTTCCGCATTTCTATCGCAGGGGCGCAGGAGAAAACGGCGCTGCTACGCCACGAGGGCGCGTGGTTCCGTCCATCGGGGCTCACCCCAACGACCCATATCCTCAAGACCCAGCTTGGCGTCCTGCCAGCGGGGATCGACTTGTCCGACAGCGTCGAGAACGAGTATTTCTGCATGAGCTTTTGCCGCGCCATGGGCATGGATGTGGCGGAGGTCGAGATTGCCGACTTCGAAGACGTGCGAAGCCTTGTCGTGACGCGGTTTGATCGGCGCTGGACCAAGGATGGCCGATTGATCCGCCTGCCGCAGGAGGATTTTTGTCAGGCGCTCACAGTTCCACCTAGCCAGAAATATCAAATGGATGGCGGGCCAGGGATCACTGAAGGGATCGGGCTGTTAAACGGCAGTGATAACCCCGAGGCGGATCAACGCGCGTTCTTCCGTGCGCAGGTGCTGTTTTGGCTCCTGGGAGCGACGGACGGGCATGCGAAGAATTTCAGCATCGCATTGCGCCCCGGAGGTTTCCGCATGACCCCGCTTTATGATGTGCTGAGCGCCCAGAAAGCCGTGGATGACGGTCAAATTCGCCAGAACCGGATGCGCCTCGCGATGGCGGTCGACGGGCACTACCGGATGAACGAGGTCGTGCCGCGTCATTTCCTGCAGGCTGCGAAGGCGGCAGGTTTTGGTGTGGCGCTGGCGGAAGAGGTCTTGTCGAACGTCGCGACAGAGCTTGAACCCGCCCTGGACAAAACACTAGCCGACCTGCCGGATGAGTTTCCACAACCATTGGCGGAAGCCATTGTTGCCGGCGTGCGACGTCGGGCGGCTGCCTTTCATGCCGTATGATCCGCAGATCATATTTACGCTTTATGAAAGGTAGATCATATTGAGCGGCAGGCCGAGTTCCTGCAACAACACGTATGTGGATCCAGGGAACGCCGCAATTGTTAGGTCGCAGAGGCCCCACTCTATTCGATGCATCGGGTTTTCCATATTTGTGGGCGCCAAAGCGGACCTTTAGGTCGATTGCAGAGAATGCCGGGAAAGAGCCCAAAGGCGACTTAGGCTACGGGCGCAGCATTTGTCGTTTTGGGCGGAAAGCGGTCTTTCGCTGCACGTGCAATGGAAACCTTTCTTCGGGGGAAAGCGGGCGTTGGATTTCGTCCAATGCACGGGGGTGTTGCATTTAGACGCCAGGGAATTCGCCAATACCAGCAGTCGGCTTTCCAAGAACATGCTGTTTTTCTGTCTCAAATCTGAGCGTCCCGAAATCTCACAATTAAAATTTTTCGGGGAAAAGTCCGCACAAGAAACGTCTGATAAGATCAACAGAGCGTCGTCGTGAAAAACCCTGCATATCTGTTAGGTAATTGACCCACATACCTTCCAGCAAAGCCAGCGTTCCGGCAGTGGCATCGTCCACCAAGTTTGGGTCACGCTCGTTTTTTTGAGCTATCTCCTTAAACGCAAGCCGCAATGTCTCGACAAGTTTTTGATCCTGAGTGCTGCTGTAGCGGGCAATGCCTGGGTGTGAGCTCGCGATGCCGCGAAATGCATGCCAGATTTTTGTACTTCTTGGATTGAGCAGTGCTTCGGACAGATCCGCCTCGATCACAGCCATCACTCGGTCTTCGGGCGATGCATCCGAGCCCAGATCGGTCATTTTGTCCATCTCGGAATAATATTGGGCACTGAAATGCTGGGCTGCTGCCGTCAGCAAATTGTCCTTCCCGCCGAAATGCAAATGGATCATTCCGCGTGACAAACCAGAACGCTCGCAGATGCAGCTGACCGTCGTCTCGGTGACTCCAATATCCGCGATAGAGTCCAGAGTCGCCTTGATCAGAAGTTGCTTACTGGCATCTGGATCACGTTTCGAGCCACGTTTTCTTCCTCTAACGTTTTCTACTTTATTCAATAATTCCATTTCCTTGATAGCATCACTCAAGTCTTTCTCACAGGAAGATTGACACGAAAGACCGTTCTGGCGCAACATTTAATGGACGATCGTCCATTAGTGACTCGTGAAAATCCGGATGGGAGTTTGGGTAATCTTTCGTAGCGAAGCATCCCGGGGCTATACCCTCAGCGCACCAGCCACGGCTTATGTGGGCTTTCTGGTGGCGGCTCCGTTGTTGATCCTGATCGCCTATTCGTTCTGGACGCAAACCTACGTAACGCTCGACAAGACGCCGACACTAAAAAACTATAGCGACGCGTTTGCTGATCCTCTGGTTAGACACTTAATGCTAAGGTCGATCTGGATTGCCGGAGCAGTTACAGCAGTTACTGTCGCACTGGCATATCCCATCGCTTATTTCATCGCGATGAAGGCCCGAAAAAAGACCATCTGGCTTCTGCTCATCACCATTCCATTCTGGTCTAGCTACCTCCTGCGTGTATTTGCGTGGAAACTCATCCTGGGGTTCAACGGCGTAATGAATTCTGCACTGCTGATGCTTGGTCTGATCGACGAACCGCTCGACTTCCTTCTCTACAATGAATTTGCAGTCGTGCTGACGCTTGCCCATGCTTGGGCGCCATTTGCGATCCTGCCGATCTATGTCTCATTGCAGAAGATCGATCCGAGCTTACTAGAAGCCGCCACCGACCTCGGTAACAGCCCTTTTCAACGCTTCATGCGGGTGACGCTGCCACTAACCATCCCGGGGATCATTGCTGCTTGTCTGATCATATTTATTCCCACGGTAGGTGACTATGTGACCCCGGCACTGGTTGGCGGGTCGGATGGAAAGATGATCGCCAACCTTATTCAGGTGCAGTTCGGGGCCGCCAACAACTGGCCACTCGGCGCCACCCTTTCACTGATCGCGATGCTATCGGTTGGCTTTGTCGCTATAGTGTTTGTAATTACCGCCACCCGGCTAGGGAGGCGGATAAGATGAGACGCCCTTCGACCCTGACAGCCTACGCCTTTCTGTATTTGGTTTTTCTTTACCTGCCGGTCCTTTTTCTGCCCTTGTTTTCATTCAACAGCGGCACAATCGTTGCCTTTCCCATCAAGGGCTGGACGCTGGACTGGTATCGGAAGCTGGGCGAACAGGATACCTTGATCCAGGCCCTTTGGAATTCGCTTGGCGTCGGCACCGTCGTGGCACTTCTTTCTACCGCTATGGGATTGTTCGCCGCCCGCGCCTTTGTTCGGTACCGTTTTCGGGGTCAGCGTGCTGCCGAAGGCCTGGTGATGCTGCCTTTGGTTATACCGGGCATTATCGTCGCTTCTTCAATGCTGGTTCTGTTTTTGTTTATCGGTCTTAAGCCGTCTTTGCTGACCGTCGTTCTGGGTCATACATTTCTTGCGCTGCCGTTTTCCGTCTCGATCCTGAAGTCTGCGTTTGATGACTTCGATGCGTCGCTGGAGGAAGCATCATACGATCTAGGTGTCGGCGTGTTCGACACCTTCCGCCGCGTGACGCTTCCGGTCGTTTCCCCGGGTATCGTCGCAAGTTTGCTGGTCACTTTCACAGTCAGCTTCGACGAGTTCGTGCTCGCCTTTTTCCTGTCCGGCAACCAACCAACCTTGCCAGTCTACATCTGGAGCCAGATTCGTTTCCCCGCCAAGCTTCCAAACGTTTTGGCCTTAGGCTCTATCCTGCTGCTTTCATCGGTTCTACTTTTGGTGCTGGCCGAGTATTTCCGGCGCCGCTCATCCGCATCAGGGGTCCAATGACAGAAAAAAACATCATCGAACTCAGGGGCGTCGAGAAACGCTATGGCACTTTTCTTGCGGCTAGCGGGATCGACCTCGATCTCAAGGAAGGCGAGTTTTTCTCACTCCTCGGCCCATCGGGATGCGGCAAAACCACGGTATTGCGGATGATCGCTGGTTTCCAAGAGCCGACCAAAGGCACCGTACTGATCGACGGTCAGGATATGGATGGTGTGCCTGCCAACAACCGCCCGACGAACATGGTTTTTCAGAGCTACGCCATCTTCCCGCACCTGAATGTTGGAAACAACGTGGCTTATGGATTACGTGGCAAGGCCCCCAAGGCCGAAATCGACCAGCGTGTGGCCGAAGCCTTGGAAATGGTCGAGCTGGGCGGTCTTGAGGATCGCGGCGCAAGTGAGCTGTCAGGCGGGCAGCGGCAAAGGGTGGCGCTCGCCCGTGCGCTGATCATGCGACCCAAAGTATTGTTGCTGGATGAGCCCTTGTCGGCCTTGGACAAGAAGCTGCGCGAGCAGATGCAATTTGAAATGCGTAATCTGCAGCAATCGCTGGGTATCACCTTTGTGATGGTCACACACGACCAATACGAGGCGATGACAATGTCTGACCGTATTGGCGTGATGTTCAATGGGCGGCTAAAGCAGGTGGATACGCCAACAACGCTTTACGCCCGGCCCTGCGATCAGCAGGTTGCCAGTTTCATCGGTGAGATGAACATTTTGCCTGCCCAGTTGCTTGAGGAAAATGGCGATACGCTTTCAATCGACGCGAAGGCCTTTGGCCAAATGGAGATTGAAAAAAACCCCAACGTCGCAACCAGCGCCCGAGATATGAACATCGGTATTCGACCCGAACAATTGGAAATCACCTCTGAAAAACCCGAAGACTATCCATCAACTGTTCAGGGCAAAGTCAGCAACGTCGCCTTCTATGGCGAGAACATTCACTACCACATTCAGGTTGCGGAAACCGACAAGCCGATCTCGGTCTCGGTTCCGAACTACTTTCACACGGTTGATTTCAATCGCGGCGACGCAGTTTGGCTGGGAGTCCAAAGCGCCAGCGTGATCGATCTTGGCACTGACACAGAATAAGACAATGGGAGGAAAAAAATTGAAACTTCAGGGAATTGCGGCCTTCGCATGTGCGACGGCAATAAGTACAGGAAGCGCCAGCGCCGGTGGAGCTGATCTGACGGTATTTGACTGGTCGGGATATGAAGACCCGGGATTCTTTGCCAGCTACATGGAAAAATACGGGAATGAAGCACCGAGCTATTCCTATTTCGGTAGCCAGGAAGAAGCCTTTACCAAGCTAAGCTCCGGATTTACAGCTGATTTAGCGCATCCTTGTTCCGACGCGGTCAGAAAATGGGTCGCAGCCGATCTGATTCAGCCGCTGGACGAAAGCAAGCTGACCAATTGGGCGGATGTGCTGCCCGAGATCAAGGAGGTCGACGCCATCGTTCTGGACGGCCAGCTTTACATGTTGCCGTTCGAATGGGGGAACACGGGCCTTATCTATCGCACCGACAAGATCTCGGGGGACGATATCTCACTGCAATTGCTGGCCGACCCGGCCTATGCCGGTAAGATCGCTATCCCGGATGCCGCATCATCTGCTTATGCGTTAGCGGCGCTGGCTACTGGAAATGCTGACGACTACACCAACTTGAGCGATGAGCAGTTCAAGGAAGCGTCTGACTTCTTGCGCTCGATCCACCCGAACATGCGCTTTTACTGGTCCGACGCAGGTCAGTTTGACCAGGCCATGACCAGCGGCGAGATCGAATTCGGTTGGGCCTGGAACCAGTCAGAACTAAACCTGATCTGGAATGAGGTGCCTGCCGCGATGATGCGAGACGTCGACAAGGGTATCGCGACCTGGGCGTGCGGCTACGTGCATCTGAAATCATCCACGACACCGGTCGATCAGGTCTATGATCTGTTGAACGCGCTTACCGACCCGGCCAGCGGTCAGTACATCATCGACAACTGGGGCTACCCGCATTCGAACGCAAAAGCGTTCGAAGTTGCCGATCAGGCCAACATCGAAGCCTATGGTTTCTCCGATCCAAAAAGCTTCTTCGAGGGCAGTTTGTTCTTTGATGCGGTGAACCCCGAGCTTGAGGCAAAAATGCTGGCGGAGTTTGAACGGATCAAAGCCGGCTTCTGATTCAACAGTATCTCCGGGGCCAACCAGCCCTGGAACACAAACACAGGAAAACGCGTGAACATGTCAGACGCGAACCCATATGCTATGCTCTTGGAACCGGTTCAGATCGGGCCAGTCACTGCCAGGAACCGCTTCTATCAGGTGCCTCATTGCACCGGGCTGGGGCACCTCCGACCAAGGGCGGATGCTGCCGTTCGTGGAATGAAGGCCGAAGGCGGGTGGGCGGTGGTTTCCAATCAGGAGACCGAGATTCACCCGACTTCTGACCTTTCTCCTTACGCCGAAGGGCGGCTATGGGACGCGCGCGATGTGCCCGCGTTGCGGCTGATGACAGACGCAGTGCATGCACATGGTGCGCTGGCGGCTATCCAGCTGGTTCATAACGGCAATCATGCGCAAAACCTGCTTACCCGCGCCCCGGTTCTTGCACCTTCCGAAATGTCTGTCGACACTACACACCCCAAGCAGGCGCGGGCTATGGATAAAGCCGACATTCGGGAATTTCGCCGTTGGCACCGCGAGGCCGCCTTGCGCGCGAAAGATGCCGGATTTGACATCATTTATGTGTATGCCGGGCACAACATGACATTGGCGCAACATTTCATGCTGCCGCATATGAACCAGCGTAGCGATGAATATGGTGGGTCGCTCGAAAATCGCGTGCGTCTGACACGTGAACTGCTGGAAGACACTCACGAAACCGTGGGCGACAGCTGCGCTGTGGCGTTCCGTTTTGCTATTGATGAGATGATGGGTGCCGGGGGCATGCAGGTAGCAGAAGAAGGCCGCGCCGTTGTCGAGCTTTTGGCCGATCTTCCTGACCTATGGGATGTGAATGTGGCTGACTGGTCCAATGACAGTGCCACGACTCGTTTTCAGCCAGAGGACGGATATCAGAACGCGTTTCTGTCCCACGTTAAACAGATCACCCAAAAACCTGTGGTTGGTGTCGGTCGCCTGACATCCCCCGACGTGATGCTGTCGATGGTCAAAAAAGGAATTGTCGACCTTATCGGTGCCGCGCGGCCATCCATTGCGGACCCTTTCATACCAAAAAAGATCGGGGAAGGCAGGATCGACGAAATCCGCGAATGCATCGGCTGCAATATCTGCGTGTCGTCGGACAATCTGGGTATCCCGATCCGATGCACTCAAAACCCTACGATGGGTGAGGAATGGCGACGCGGTTGGCACCCCGAGATCATCGCGCCGAAAAAGAGCAACGCGGATACTTTGGTTGTTGGCGGTGGCCCTGCCGGTCTTGAATGCGCCATGCAGTTGGCAAGGCGAGGATATCAGGTGACCTTGGCCGAAGCGTCAGCCGAATTGGGCGGGCGGGTTACGAAGGAAAGCAAACTTCCCGGCCTCGCAGCTTGGTCCCGCGTCGTCGACTATCGTCTGCATGATTTAAAGCAACGCGGCAACGTTCAGCTTTTCACTGACAGCAGGCTTGATGGCGATCAAGTGGCAGAGCTGGGCGTCGAACACGTCTTTGTGGCCACCGGCAGCCTTTGGCGAACCGACGGCATGGGCCGTAACACCCAGCGCCATGTGCCACAGATCGAGCAAAGCGCCAATGTGCTGACGCCTGATGACATAATGAATGGTGTTCTACCGCCTGATGGCCCGGTCATGATCTATGATGACGATCATATCTATCTGGCAGGAGTGATCGCCGAAAAACTGGCGACGGCAGGATACCAGGTGGTCTTTGTCACGCCGGAGAATTTGGTTTCAGCTTACTCCATCAATACTTTGGAGCAGCCTCGCATTCAGGCCCGTCTGATGGAGCTTGGTATCGACATTCGTTGCAATCAGGTGCTGACGGCGGTTCAAGGTGACATGGCCCGCATCGGTTGTGCCTTTACTGGTCGCGAAATGGATATTCCATGTGCCTCGACAATTCTGGTCACTGAACGTCAGCGTGAGACGACGCTATATGACAGCTTGCGCGGGCTCAGGTTGAAAACCGTCGAACTTATTGGCGATGCCGCTTCTCCAGGGCTGATCGTCGACGCAGTCTTCGCGGGCCACCGCGCGGCCCGTGATTTTGAACGCCCCAAGGCAGAAGCAGACCAGGATTGGTTTCGCCGCGAGATAATCGATTTGGAGGAAACGAGATGAACAGCCGACCGTTTGAGTTGGATGCGCTGATAGCCTCGCACCAGTACGGCCACGCCCTGCCGCGCGAATTCTATACCTCCCAAGACATCTATAACTATGACATCGCCCGGGTCTGGAACCGCAACTGGCTTTGGGCAGGTCACGTCAGTCAAATCCCAAGCCCCGGTGACTACTTCCTGTTAGACTATGGCCCGGAGAGCATTATCGTTGTTCGCGACCGCGGTGGCGACATTCGTGCTCATTTGAATGTCTGCCGCCATCGCGGATCTCGCGTCTGCACTGAACAATCCGGCAACGCCCGCGTTCTTGTTTGCCCCTACCACGCATGGACATATGAGCTATCAGGAAAACTTCGTGCAAGTCACAATATGGGGGAACAATTCGACCCGTCAAAGTTTGGGCTTCTTCCCGTTCAGGTGAGTGTCTTCAAGGGCCTGATCTTTGTCTGTGCCGATGCAAACACCCCATCACTTGATCCTGTCCTCAGCAAACTTGAGCCACTCGTCGAACCCTATGGCCTGAACGATTTGAAAGTAGCGCATACCGCGTCATTTCCTGTTCCCGCGAATTGGAAACTAGCGGTTGAGAACTACCTTGAATGCTACCACTGCGGGCCAGCTCACAAAGAGTATTCTCGCTCCCATAGCTTGAAATCACCGCAAGACATGGCTGGTTTGGTCGAACCGCTAAAGGCTAGGGCTGTAGAAGCCGGGCTGTCACCCAATGAATTGACTCTTGTCGGCGACGCTGCGCTGACCCCATTTACCAGCGGGTACTATCGTCGCTATCCGCTTTACCAAGGCTACAAAACCGGCAGCCAATCGGGCGAGGCACTTGCACCATTGCTTGGAACGCTCAAAGGCTTCGACGGTGGCGCAACTGACTTTGATATTGGTCCGTTGAATTGGTTCCTGATTTATTCGGATCACATGGTCGGCTACCGCTTCATTCCACGAGGCTTACAGGAAACCGACATTCAGGTGGTCTGGCTGGTTCGCGCTGACGCCGAAGAAGGCGAAGACTACGACAAAGAAGACCTGACCTGGCTTTGGCATGTCACATCTTTGGATGACGAACGCATCATTCGCCACAACCAGTCCGGCGTAAATTCTCAATACTTCCAACCGGGCCCCTTGGGCGAGATGGAAACCTCGATCCAGGACTTCTACGATTTCTATTTCAACATGATCAGCCCGGACCCAGAACAAAGGATGTCCGGTCATGGCTGAGGCAAAATCACGCCGTCGCGGCGGCGGCGGACGCGCCGCGCGCATCAAGGTTCAACAGGCTACCACGGGCAATGAGGCCGTACGTGGAGGCCTAAGTGGCGGCCGCTATAAACCGCTGACCCAAGCAGATATGGAGAACATCCATCAAGCGGCCTTAACCGTTGTGGAAAACACGGGCGTTACCGACCATTTCCCGGAATTGCTTGATCTGGTGCTTCCCAAAGGCGCAGTTTTGAATGACCTCGATAGGCTGTGCTTCCCCCGCGCCCTTATGGAAGACATCCTGGCGGCTGCCGCCAGAGAGTTTTATGTCTATGCCCGCGGTGAGCGTGCAGGCAAAGACGACATGCATTGCTCGGCCGAGAGTGTCTATTTCGCCAACTCTGGCACCGCCGTCACAACCTTCGATTCCGAGACCAAGTCCTATCGTCCATCGGTTCTGCGCGACGTTTATGATTTCACCCGACTAGTGGACCGCTTGGACAACATCCATATGCTGGGCGACACAGTTTTGGCCACCGACGTGACCGATGATTTCGCTCACGACATGAACACCATATATGCGATGCTCGCAGGCAGCCAAAAGCCTGCCTGTCTGACCTTTCGCGACCGCAGCCATATCCCGCATGCCATCCGCATGTTTGATTGGGCTCACGGTGGTGAAGGGGCTTTCATGAAGAAGCCAAGCGTCATATTTGGCGGCTGCCCAATGGTTTCCCCCTTGCGGATCGGCAAGGAGAACATGGAAATCCTGATTGATACTGCCAAACTTGGTCTAACTGTCGATCTGGCCGTGCCTCCTCAGGCCGGGGCCACAGCCCCCGCGACGCTTGCGGGAACACTGGTGCAAACCGTGGCCGAAACGCTGGCCTGTGTTGCCATTGTAAACCTCATCACACCGGGCTGTCCGGTCTGCTTTGCCGCCTGGCCCTTCATCACAGACCTGCGTAGCGGATCGTTCACCGGCGGCAGCGGTGAACAGGCTCTCATCGGGGCGGCAGCCATTCAGATGGGCAATTTCTACGGCCTTCCCACATCCGTTGGCGCAGGCATGACCGATGCAAAAATACCCGACGCGCAATACGGGTTGGAAAAAGCACTGACCTTCACGCTTGCCGCCCATGCCGGTGCCAATCGTTTGTGCGAGTTCGGCGGTATGATGGGTAGCCTGATGGGATGCAGCTTTGAAAGTATGGTCATCGATGACGAAGCGGGTGGTATGATCCTGCGATCGTTGCGCGGGATAGAGGTCACGGATGAAACCATGGCGGTAGATGTGATCCACCAGTGTGCCATCGACCCAGGTCATTTCCTCGGTAACCCTCACACGCTGAACTATATGAACACCGAATTTGTCTACCCGCGGCTCATGGATCGTGAGCGTACAGATACATGGGAAAACGAAGGCAAAACTGATCTATTGGACCGCGCCCGTGACAAGGCCAATTCCATTCTCGACAGCCATTTCCCCAACTACTTCGGCGCCTCAGACGCTCAGGTGCGCGAAGAGTTCCCAATTGTGATGAGCGCAGAAAGCATGGCCCGCCGTGGATAACTCTAACGCCAAGCACTGGGACAACGACCATTTCCTGCACCCGTGGGAAGGAATGGCAACTTTGGGCAAAAGCGACCGCACTTTTATCGAAGGTGCCAGCGGCATCCATGTGGTTAACGAAATAGGCGAACGCTTGATCGACGGACCAGGCGGGATGTGGTGCACTCAGATCGGTTATGGGCGAGAGGAGATGGCCGAGGCCATGGCTGAGCAGGCTCGAAACCTCGCCTATTTCTCTCCCTTCAACAACGCCAACTCAACTGCCGCGCTGTTCGCACGCGAAATCGCCAAACGTGCGCCGGGCGACTTGAACAATGTCTTTTTTACCACCGGCGGTTCGACTGCGGTGGATACGGCCATCCGCTTTGTCCACTTTCGAAACAACCTTTTGGGTCGGCCCGAGAAAAAGAAGATCATTTCAAGGCAAAAAGCCTATCACGGAAGCACTTATCTGGCGGCCAGCGTCAGTGGAAAAGAGCGTGACAGGCTTTGGCTAGACAAGGCGGATGACCTCGCACATTTCCTGCCCGACGTGAATCCGCTCTACCGTTCACCTGGTCAAAGCGACGAGAGTTTTCTAAAGGAGAAAATTTCCGATCTTGAAAACGCCATTGTAGCTCTTGGCCCCGAAAACGTTGCCGCTTTTATCGCCGAACCGGTTCTGGCATCTGGCGGCGTGATCGTGCCGCCGAATGGATACCACAAAGGCTGCCTAAACATCTGCAAGAAGTATGATGTTCTATATATCTCCGACGAAGTGGTGACGGCATTTGGGCGATTGGGCCATTGGTTTTCGTCAGATGCTGTTTTCGGCATTCAGCCTGACATAATCACTTGTGCCAAAGGAATGACATCTGGGTATGCGCCGATGGGTGCCGCGGTTATCTCTGACCGATTGATCGCAGACGTTGGAGGAAAAGATGCGACCTTCTCAAATGGCTACACCTATTCTGGTCATCCGGTTAGCGCGGCTGCGGGTTTGAAGAGCATTGAGATCATAGAGCGGGAAAAACTTCTCGAACACGTTCAAAAGGTCGCTCCGGTTTTTCAGGATCAGCTGCAGCATTTGCGACAGATTGATATCGTTGCCGATGTGCGCGGGATGGGGTTGATGGGATGCGTACAATGCTCAGTCGATGGTGATCCCCGGAGTGATCTGGGATGCGACTACGAGATTGGCGGCCAGATCGATATAGAATGCCAAAAACGTGGATTATTAGTTCGACCTATTATAAACATGTGTGTTCTTTCACCGCCCCTTATCATCAGCGAAAGTGAAATTGAGCAGATGTTTTCTATCTTGCGCAAGGGGCTTGAAGCGACACGAACGTGGCTTGGCGGAATCAGTGAACAATGAAGAGCTTGCGCCACTGTTGCGGATGTCCGCAGACCGGTATGCCACCGCAGCATTTGAATTCCGTCCTAAATGTCCGCAATGGGCCGTTGTCACACATCCCGACAAAATGACTTATCGGCAGCTTTGTCCGCAACACGGTCGTACAACCCCGAGGGCCTGAATGGCTGGTTTTCCCGCATGTGCATCCATGGAGTACATTGCAGGCATGTCGCTGAATGCTGCAGAACGCGTTTAGGAATGCCGCTACAGATCTCCTAAACGCGCTAACACTTGCAGTAAGATTAAAGCGAGTGACCGCTACGGTGATTAATGCGGGCATCTAGCTCTCGTTCAGCCGCTTCTCGGCGTCTTTCGCTAGTTTCCAGCTGGTCTGTAATCCCACCTGAAGCGTGTCGTAATTCTGCTCCTCGCGCAGCAAGTCGGCCAATGTGGTGACGGACGTGAGATGTGATTTCATCAATAGCGCCACGCAATGCGCCAATCCATTCACCTTGCTTTCGATCCTGCTGGTCGAGCGTTTCTCCAAGGCGTGCAATTCCTTGGCTGAGCTCTCGCAGGCCGTCACCAACCGTTCGACGGATGTGAGCAATTCGCGTTCCAATGCTGTCAGGGTCTTTGTCATCTAAGGTTCCTTGATCTTGATGCAGATGATCGGCGTCCCCGCGATCGTGCAGGTTTTTAAATCGGTCCGGCTCTGGTCCAGCGCCACCCATGTCTGCCCGGCCTGCTCGATCCGTGTCAGGCCAAGTTCCGTCATCTCCGAATGCGAGATCAAACCCGTCCAAAACCAACTCGTGATCAGTACCGTCACGATCCAGACTGAGGCCATCGCCACGATCACCCAGGGGGAGATCGTCAACCAGCGGCGGATCGTCTCGCTCCGCCTCTCCAACTCGCTCTTGCTGTCGCTGAGAAAGAACCTGATATCGGTCTCGATTGTATGCAGCGCGCTGGTCGCAATGCTGCTGAAATCGCTCCTGAAGCTCTCCAGCTGAGACTCCATCAAGGCGGCGTGGTCGCGCCGGATCGTCTCCAGGTCCGCGTTCAATTTCTCGGCGAGGCGATTCGGCTTGCCAGTCGTCATGGAAAATCTCTCCTTTCAAACGCCAGCGCTCACCGGTGTCGGGGTCTTTGGCGGTGATGTAGTTTTTGCTGGTGCGGGGGATCTCGAAGCCCGCATCGGCCAAAGCATCGATCATGCTGGCGCGATCCGTGATAATGCCGACGCTGATCTGATCGAGGATCCAATCGTGCAGCGCTTCGCGACCCTGCGCGCGCGTCGGTGCTTCACTCGTTGCCCTCACTTCGCGGGCGCGTTCTGGGTCCAAAGGGTCTGCCCAACCGAGCCTCTTGTTCAAAAGATCGCGCAGGCTGGAAAATGCGTTCTCATGCCCTGGCGGCGCGATGTTCAGTGCCTTGCCGGTGCTGAGCTCAAGGCGTGGCGTGCAGAAGTGCAGCTCGATGTTGCCTTCATGCGAGTGGCGCACCCAAAGGCAATCATATTGATCCCTGTCCAGTCCAGCAAAGGCCAGAGCCTCAAATAGCTCAATGGCCTCTTGCTGGGCGTCGGGACTGGGATCATCGCTATCGGCAAAGCTGATCACGCCTGCCGTGTAGCTCCACCTGTTGGGGCTCGCGTCGATCAGGTCGCGGGTTTGGTCGGGGTTGCCGTGCAGCACCTCGGGCAGCTGGTCGCGGAGCTTGGTTTGCGGCTGGCCGTTGTCGTCGCGGATCAGATTGCGGTTCTCGTCATAGGCCAGAACTTCACGCGCTGTCAGGTAGTCTACGGGGGCCGCACCGCCGCCTGTGCCGGTAGAGAAGAATGAGATGATCATACGCAGTTACCGCCTGTGTGTGCCGCCACGATCTGCGCCAACTGCCGTTCGATGGCCACCAGCTGCGTCGCGACCTTAAGCGTGTCGATCTGGCTCGCGCGACCAGATTTGACCGCGCCGTTGATCCAGCGTGACAGTTGATTGAGGTTGCCGCCGACACGGGCAATCGCAAAGGTCAACTTCGGATCAACGCGAGGGACGAGCTTGCGACGACGTGCCTCGACCAGCCCCAAGGCCTCTCGCATCAGCGTGGCATTGGGCAGGCCAGCGGCGCGCGCTTTGGCCACAAGCGCTGCCTTTTCCGACGGGGTGCATCGAAAGATCACGCTCTCGGAAAGGCCCTCTTTGACGTTGCTTGCGCGCGTCTGGTTGGGGTTTGAAGGGGAGGCTTGCCGCCCCTCACAAGTCCCGCCGATGTAATCGGTGGGTAACCTTGCTCTCTGCTCTTTGTGGGGATCGGTCGCACTCATGCTCTGAGCCCCGCCGCTTCGATTTCAGCAGGGCTGACAAGCTTTGCAGCCAGCAAGGCTGTCACTTGGCCGGGTGTGATGTGGCGGCACAGTGGATGGCGGTCCGTGACCCAGTCGGCCAAGCCTTTCAGCAATTCCACCTCTTTTGCCTTGCCCGCTTCCCGCGCCTCCTCAACGTCGTGAAGGTATTTCAACCAACGGCCAGTGCTGAACCAATTGTCGGAGAAGCACACCTTGGATCGAGTGAATCCTTCGCTCTCGCTCGCATATGCCCGCACGGCGTCCTCGAGGTCTTTCGCGTCCACACCGTCGGCCAGGGCTTGGCGGATCTGCGAAAGGCAAACCGCTTTGCCGCGAATGCGATCCTCCGGATAGGCCGACAAAATCCTTTCAGAAACCTCATCCTCAACCGCCGCCTTCGCGTGCGAAGGATTTGGTTTTTGATATGGTTTATATCTGTTCTCATAGGATTTGCCCTCTGGGGCAGATGGCTTGCCCTCAGGGGCAAATGCATCAATTTCCCTTTCGGTCGGATCCATTTGCCCATTTGGGAAAATGGAGTTGCCTAGGGCATACCAGCAGGTCCGATCATAACGATCATCGCTGAAATTGCCCTTGATTAGCAGCTCTGCGCTGACCAGCTTTTCGAGCGCTGTTCGGATCTGCTTTTCGCTCAGATAGGGGAACAACTCACCAAAGGCCGAGATCGAATTGTAAGTCCAATACCGCCCGTCTCGAAGGTTGCGGCGATTGGCTTGGTTCTTCTCGATCCAGAAGGTGATGTTTTGGAAAATCACCGCTGCATTGAGACCCACACGCCCGGCGATTTCGGGATCAAAGCTATGGCGGCTCATGATTGGCCACCGAAATACGCACAAACGCGCGAATTTTGTACAGGTTTTGTACGAGATTTCGGTCGTTTTCGGAGAATTCGGCAGAAAACGAAACGGGCGTTTCTGCAAGCTTCTGCAGAACCCCTTGCAAATAAGCCATATTTTTCAGGTGTTTTTGGCGACCCCGGCAGGATTCGAACCTGCAACCTGCCCCTTAGGAGGGGGCTGCTCTATCCAGTTGAGCCACGGGGCCGCGCAAGGCTCTCTGTACCCTGGATTTTTCAGGTTGTCATGACCTTTGATGGGCAGTTGTAAAATGCGTCCTGTTCACGCTACCATCCCTTAAAACAACGACGCAGGTGCCATCGTGACAACAGAAACCAAACGCCCGCTCACTCTTCGGGATGTCTCTGAGGCCTCGGGGGTGTCCGAGATGACGGTCAGCCGCGTCCTGCGCAACCGGGGTGACGTGTCGGACGCCACCCGCACCCGCGTTTTGGCCGCAGCAAAAGAACTGGGATATGTGCCCAACAAGATCGCTGGCGCGCTGGCCTCAAGCCGGGTGAATCTGGTCGCGGTGATCATCCCTTCACTTTCGAACATGGTTTTCCCCGAGGTGCTGACCGGCATCAACCAAGTATTGGAAGATACCGAATTGCAGCCCGTGGTCGGCGTTACCGACTACCTTCCCGAGAAAGAGGAAAAGGTACTGTACGAGATGCTCTCGTGGCGGCCATCAGGTGTGATCATCGCGGGGCTGGAACATACCGAGGCCGCGCGTGCCATGCTGGACTCCTCGGGGATTCCAGTGGTCGAGATCATGGATACCGATGGCAAACCCGTGGATGCAATGGTTGGCATTTCGCACCGCCGCGCCGGACGCGAGATGGCGCAGGCAATCCTGAAGGCGGGGTACGAGCATATCGGGTTTATGGGCACCAAGATGCCGCTGGATCACCGCGCCCGCAAACGGTTCGAAGGCTTCACCGAAGTGCTGGGCAAACACGGGGTCGAAATTGAAGACCGCGAGTTCTATTCCGGCGGGTCAGCCCTGGCCAAGGGGCGTGAGATGACGCAGGCCATGCTGGAACGCTCTCCGGATCTGGATTTTCTGTATTATTCCAATGATATGATTGGTGCCGGAGGGCTGCTGTACCTGCTGGAGCAAGGTATAGACGTGCCCGGACAGATTGGTCTTGCCGGGTTCAACAACGTTGAACTGTTGCAGGGCCTACCGCGCAAGCTGGCCACGATGGATGCCTGTCGTCTTGAGATCGGGCGCAAAGCCGCCGAGATCATAGCCGCCCAACTGGCCGATCCCGAGGCTGAATTAGAGTCTCGCGTTACCCTGACGCCGAAAATCAGCTATGGTGACACGCTGAAACGGCGCTGACGCCGTGGCTATTCAAAAGCTGGACAATCGCACAGCCCGATTGCTGTTCATGGACCGTCATGCATTGGCAGAACAGCCTTCAGGGGGGGCCAAAGGGGCAGAGCTGCTGGATCTGATCCATCGGCTGGGTTTTGTTCAACTGGACAGTATCAACACGGTTGCGCGCGCCCATGATATGATCCTGTTCTCACGCAGGCCCAGCTATCGCGCGCAAAACCTAAAGCGCCTTTATGAACGCGACCGCGCGCTGTTCGAACACTGGACCCATGATGCCGCCGTTATTCCGATGGAATTCTACCGACACTGGCATCTGCGCTTTCAACGCGATGCTGAACTGCTGAAATCCCGGTGGAAGAATTGGCGACGCGATGGCTTCGAACAGCAGTTCCAAAGCGTTCTGAACCATATTCGTGATCATGGCCCTGTATCGTCGTCCGATGTCGGGAAGGACGAAAAGAAGGGCTCGGTCGGGTGGTGGGACTGGCACCCTTCAAAAACCGCGCTTGAATTTCTCTGGCGATCTGGCGCGTTGACGGTTGTCGGACGGCGCGGGTTCCAAAAACGATACGACCTGACGGAACGGGTGATCGACACGCATCTTTGCCCCGGCGATGCAGATATTGATGCGCCGGAAACAGTGAATTGGCTTTGCAACGCAGCCCTGGACAGGTTGGGGTTCGCCACGTCCGGTGAGCTGGCAGCATTCTGGGACACCGTCAGCGCAACAGAGGCGCGAGAATGGGTAAAGCAGGCTCTAAGACGGGGAGAAATTGAGGAAGTCGAAATCACATGTGCGGATGGGCAGACCCGCAAATTGGTTTCAAAACCGGTCTTGGCGGACACCAAGCCCCAGGCTGCCCCGCCGGGTCGCATTCGCGTGCTCAGCCCCTTTGACCCTATGCTGCGTGATCGAAACCGGGCCGAGCGATTGTTCGGATTTCACTATCGTATCGAAGTCTTCGTCCCCGAAGCGAAGCGTACCTATGGGTACTATGTCTTCCCGCTGCTTGAAGGCGACCGGCTTATAGGCCGGATCGACATGAAGGCTCATCGCGATCGGGGCGTTCTGCAAGTCAGTGCGGTGTGGCCAGAACGCTCGGTCAAATGGTCCGCGGCACGGACAAGTCGTTTGACCTCGGAGTTGGACCGGGTCCGCAGGTTCGCAGGACTGGATCGCGTGGAGTTTTCTACGGACTGGCTGAAAGAGCCTAAATAGAGGCTATTCAGGATCTGACAGCGTCAGAGAGATTGGCTGCAGCCCATCTATTCCACCCTCAAGAACGTCTCCGGGCGCAAGCGCCCCCACTCCGGCCGGTGTACCGGTCAGGATTATGTCTCCGGGTCGCAGATGGTAATATCCGGAAAGGTGACTGATGATCTCATCAATCTTCCAGATCAGTTCGTGCAAGGTCGCATCTTGCCGAACGTCGCCATTCACGCTGAGAAAAATACGTTTGTCATCCTCGGGCATCCAGCCCGAGGCGCGCGTCAGCGGGGCAAGAACGGTGCCATTTTCAAGGTCTTTGCCCAGATCCCAAGGGCGTTGCTTGTTACGCTCGCGGATCTGCAAATCCCGACGGGTCATGTCCAGAGCACAGCCATAGGCGTAGACTGCATCTGCGGCCTTGGCAGGTTTGGCTTTGAAAACGGGCTTTCCTAGCGCGACTGCCAATTCCATCTCATGATGAAAATTCTCGGTTCCGGACGGAAACGGCACGGTCGCACCGGACAGAACGGCATTGGCTGCCGATTTGGTGAAATAGAACGGCGCTTCGCGGTCAACCTCGTGGCCCATTTCCGCGGCATGGGCTGCATAATTGCGTCCGACACAGAAAATGCGACCGACGGGGTAAAAGGACGACTCCCCGTGGATCGGTACCTCGATCGGGTCTGGCAAGGAAAACAACGTATCAGACATCTTTGGCCCCTTCTTGCAACGCACTGGGCGCATCCTAATGATACACCCGGTCTGAACAAGCCAAAGCGACGTCCTGACCCGGGTTATTTTGTAGCTCTACATCTTGGAATGACAGATCGAAGCACTAAATCAAAGGTTGCAGACAACAAACAGACGTTGAATTGCACCCAGACCATTCTTGCCCGCCCAAAGCCCCAAGATAGGGCGGATTGCACAAAAGACCGGGTGCACCTGTTTCAGAGAACCGCGGTCGTGGCCCGCCCCCCCAAGGGTCGCAACTTTCGCAATGTCGCCTCATTTCAGGTTGGCTGGTCCTCTGAAGCGTCGGTCGGACACAAAACACAAGTCTAAGTCCGACTCTCCCGCCAGGGGACACCAATCACCGCCTCTGGCGGGGCGCAGAGTAACCTCTCAGGTTTTGAGATCATAAAGATCGTTCAGAAGGTCCAGCAGCGTTTCATGCCTTTTGGGGCCCAATTGCGACTTTATCTCATCCGCCAGCCGGACTGTGACGTCGATATTGTCCCGGATGATCTGCTCACCCGTTGGCATGATCTCGACAATCTGTCGGCGCTTGTCGATTGGATGGGCACTGCGCCGGATCAGTCCCTTAACCTCGAGCTTTTGCAAAATCCGTGTCAGGCTGGGCAACAACAGACACGCCCGGTCAGCAATCACCGTGGGCTCTTGTGGACCTTCCTCGTTCAGAACACGCAACACACGCCATTGCTGCTCGGTTACGCCGGCGTCTGCCAACATCTTCCGAATAGGGCCCATGACCCGTTCGCGGGCCCGAAGCAACGCAATCGGCAACGAGCGGGATGTCGATGGCAGGTCTTTGGTCATACGGAATCTTGACCGAAATCCAATAAGACTGCAACAGCGCGGAAAACCCCTTATTCAGAGCCTTGTTGCCCAGATTTGCTCGCAGCACCTTCGAACCCAATGCCAAATCTGATTGACCTTTTCCCCCGAATGGCCATCACTGTCAGGCGTTTCCACCACCGCCTTGGAGGCTCCGTGATGCCAGCCCCTGTAAACACATTCAAAGAAGCTCTGGCCAATGGGGATCGCTTGATCGGTTGTTGGACCAGCTTCGCCGAAAGCGTCACCGCCGAAATCATGGGAACCGCTGGCTTCGACTGGCTGGTAATCGACGGAGAGCATGCGCCCAACGATATCCGCTCAGTTCGTGACCAGCTAATGGCCTTGTCGGCCAGTGCCACACATCCGGTTGTTCGGGTGCCCGTCGGAGACACCGCGCTGATCAAAATGGTATTGGACGCCGGTGCCCAAACAATTTTGGTTCCCATGGTCAACAGCGCCGATCAAGCGCGCGAGTTGGTGCGCGCGTGTCGCTATCCACCAAAAGGGGTCCGCGGCGTCGGTGCCGGCGCCGCGCGGGCGACCGGGTATGGATCTTTCTCCGATTACATCCAGACAGCAGATGCGCAAGTCTGCCTATTGGTTCAGGTCGAAAACCGTGCCGGTATCGCCGCGCTTGATGATATTTTGAAAGTCGATGGCGTCGAAGGCGTTTTTATCGGTCCAGCGGACTTGTCGACGGATATGGGATACCAGGGCAACAGCGCGGCGCCGGAGGTTCGCGAAACGATTGCCGACGCAATCAGCCGAATCAAAAAAGCCGGCAAGGCTCCCGGAATTCTGGGCACTCATGAAGAGGCGACACAAAGCTACCTTGAGATGGGCGCACAATTTCTGGCTGTTGGAATCGACGTCATGATCCTGACGCAGGCGGCGCGCGCATTGGCGACGAAGTGGAAGACCCGGTAACGATCAGCTCTGCATCGCCGCAGCGGCCTGCGCATATCCACCTGACGCGCCATCAACGAAATGCACGTGGTCATCGCGGGTAGCTGAAGGCACAAAACAGGTCATCATCGCCTCGTCCTGTGCGTGCAAGCCGTAACGCACCTTGCCGCGCCCGCGCGCTTGTTCCAGCATCATCTGAATTTGCGCCAACGTCGCAGGATCGCAATCCAGCGTCATTTTAAGCCCGTCGTCGAACTTTCGATAATCCGCATTCCGACTAACCATGCGTTTATAGTGATCCGGCTCAAAGTTACCCAGCCGTTTGCCGGACCGAAACAGCAATGCGATCAGCAAATTCTGTACCAACAGTTTGAGCGTTTGACCAACAAGGCTGCCGCCGGCGCGCGAGACATGGGCATCAATGCTCAGACCAGGTGGTGGCCATCCGATCGGTGGGCCGTTTTCCGGTACCGGGTGACCCGCGCGCTCCAACCCTTCGGCTGCAGACAGAACCGATTGGGCGAGGTCGGCAAAATCCGCCTCGGTGGCGTGCGGCGTGGGTTCCACGACCAGCGAAACGATCTGCCCATGCTGCGCCCTAACGTTGGACCACCGACATGAAAGACCGGTTAGATCAGGGCGCGCACCGGGGTCGGCCTCGGGCACCATAAAGTGACCGGCCTTCATCTGTGTTTCCGCCCAAGCAAGCCCCCCGCCCGAGAACATCGCATAGTCGACCCCGTCCGATGGTGCGAAACGGGCGACGCGCAGGTCTTTGCCCGCCTTGCGGATTTCGGCCACCGTCACCAATGCTGCGCGCAGCGGAATGGAAAACTCTTCCTCAGCCCAGCGCCTCATGGCGGCCAGAACCTCGCGGGCCGCTTCAGCTGCACTGGCGGGCACGGCAAAGCCTGCGCCGTCACCACCGAAGACATACGGAAACTCGCGCCCGCTCATGGCGTTGATCATCGCTGAAATAACCGCTGCCCCGACGGTATTGACCGTTTTGTAGCGTCCCTGCGCGATCTGCCCGGTCGAGTCGACAATGTCCGCAACACCAACAACCCAGTCACTGGGAATGGCCGAAAACCGCTGAGGGTCGGCCAAACGGGTAAAGTCCCGCAGCAAGGGCAGGCTGTCGTAAAACGCGACCTGAGCGTCCTTCATAATAACCTCTTGTCGAAATTATCCCTGAACATAGACCGATTGTGGCACCTGTCCCGCGAAATCGTCATTACACACATGCTTGTGTGCGGAGTCCTGCCGTGCCAAGCATAGCCGGTTAGCCGCGGGGGAGAGTGTCATTTCATGAAAGCAGGTTTGGTCGTGTTGTGCCTGGGCTATGTGCTCAGCCAGTTTTTTCGCGCGTTTTTAGCCGTACTCAGCGTCGATCTAGGCCGGGATATCGGCGCCACGCCAGAGGACCTCGCCTTTGCATCGGGTCTTTGGTTTTTGGTCTTTGCCGCCATGCAACTGCCGGTGGGCTGGGCGCTGGATCGGGTCGGGCCGCGGCTGACCTCGACTGTTTTGTTGCTGGTCGGTGGCGCAGGCGGCGCACTGATCTTTGCCGTGGCCAGCACGCCTTTTCATGTCGCCCTGGCCATGGGGCTGATCGGAGTGGGATGCTCGCCGATCCTGATGGCGTCTTACTTTATCTTCGCCCGCGAATACCCCCCGGCCCGTTTCGCCACGCTGGCCGCCCTGATGCTGGGTGTTGGGTCGGTCGGAAATTTGGTCGCCTCCTACCCCACTGCGCTGGCCGTTGAGCTGATGGGTTGGCGCGCCACAATGGTCACTTTGGCCCTGTTTTCGGGCGTGATCGCCATCGGCATCCTGTTCACAGTTCATGATCCCAAACGCGTTGAAACCGACCACAAGGGATCGGTTCTGGATCTGCTGAAGCAACCCGCACTCTGGGCCATCCTGCCGCTGATGTTGGTGGCCTATGCGCCATCGGCTGCAACCCGCGGCCTTTGGGCCGGACCTTATCTAAGCGATATCTTCGCACTCAGCACAACACAGATCGGAACCGCCACTCTGATCATGGGCGCGTCGATGATTGCGGGCACCTTCGCCTATGGCCCGCTTGACCGGATATTGGGAACGCGGAAATGGGTGATCTTTGGCGGTAACGCGCTGGGCGTGGTCGCCCTGACCCTGTTGTGCCTGTGGATCGACAATGCGGTCTGGTTGTCGGTAGTTCTAATCTCGGTCATCGGGTTCACCGGGGCCAGCTTTCCTGTCATCATGGCCCATGGCCGCGCCTTTGTTCCTCCACACCTAGTGGGCCGAGGCGTGACCCTGTTGAACCTGTTCGGGATCGGAGGCGTCGGCCTTGCCCAATTCGTCACCGGCCGCGTCCACGCGGCCACGGTAGACATCAGCCCCTCTGCACCCTACACAGCGATATTCGGCTTTTTTGCCATCTCGCTTGCCATTGGCTGCGTGATCTATCTATTCAGCCGGGACAGCGTCGACTGACGCTAACCCCGTCAGGAGAGCCCATGTCTGACCCGCGCGTCATTGCCCCCAATCTCAAACGCAGGCTTTCGGGCGTGACGGCAACGATTGCGCGGCTGGTGCCGTTGCAGGTGCAATGGATCGACATTGCAGCCACCGGTCCGGGCCTGCCTGCCGATATCCCGCATATCCCGCTTGGCCGCCTGCCCTTTCTGTCGCGCAAAACCCTGCGCGTCTGGCACGCGCGTCGCAATACCGAGATGCTGTTGGGTCTGTTCCTGCGCAACATCCTGCGGTTGCGGCTGAAACTGCTGTTCACCAGCGCGTCGCAGCGGGCGCATACGGGCTATACCAAATGGCTGATCGACAAGATGGACGCTGTAGTCGCCACCTCGCGCAAAACCGCCGGGTATCTGGATCGGGATGCACAGGTGATCATGCATGGTATCAACCTGCAGGATTTTACCCCGCCCGAGGATAAAACGGCCGTTCGCGCCCGGTTGGGCCTGCCTGATGGCCTCCTGCTGGGCTGCTATGGCCGCATCCGCCACCAGAAGGGTACTGACGCCTTTGTGGATGCAATGATCGACCTGTGTGGCCGCTTTGACGATGTGCATGGCATCGTCATGGGCCGCGCCACGGAACAACACACCACCTTTCTGTCCGAATTGAAAGACAAGGTCGCGGTGGCGGGCCTGTCCAACCGCATCCTCTTCATGCCCGAGGTTACAGTCGACCAGATCGCCGAATGGTATCAGGTTCTGGACCTCTTCATCGCACCCCAGCGGTGGGAAGGCTTCGGCCTGACCCCGTTGGAGGCGATGGCCTGCGGCGTACCCGTCGTGGCCACCGATGTCGGTGCGTTCTCTGAGATCGTTACTGACCCGTCATTGGGCCATGTGGTGGAGCCAGGCAATATCCCGGCCTTGGCCGATGCCGCAGCCCGGATGCTGGAAAACCGCGATTCCCTAGCGCAATCCGGCCGCGCCGCCCGTACCCATGTCGAGCAGAATTTCGACATCAACGGCGAAGCAAAGACCCTTGTCGCCCTCTACGAACGGCTATTGACCGACACCTGAGGCGATGCGCCGCGTCAAATCGGTGTCATCGGGCGGAATCTGACCCGAAAACCCTTTTTTCTTTGCCGCAACGCAGCTATGAACGCGCGTCCTTAACTTTGGAGACATGAAATGGGCTATCGCGTCGTTGTCGCCGGCGCCACGGGTAACGTGGGCCGCGAAATGCTGAACATTCTGGCAGAACGCCAGTTCCCCGTCGATGAACTTGCCGTGCTGGCAAGCCGTCGTTCGCTGGGTACAGAAGTTAGCTTTGGCGACAAGACACTGACCACCCAGGACATCGACACCTTTGATTTCACCGGCTGGGACATGGCGCTGTTTGCCATCGGCTCGGACGCAACTAAGGTTTACGCGCCCAAGGCGGCTGCGGCGGGTTGTGTGGTGATCGATAACTCGTCGCTCTATCGCTACGACCCCGACATTCCGCTGATCGTGCCGGAATGTAACCCGCAGGCGATCCACGACTATAAAAACAAGAACATCATCGCCAACCCCAACTGCTCGACCGCGCAGATGGTTGTCGCTCTGAAGCCGCTGCATGACCGCGCCAAGATCAAGCGCGTTGTCGTCTCGACCTATCAGTCGGTCTCGGGCGCGGGCAAAGAGGGCATGGATGAGCTGTGGGATCAGACCAAAGCGGTCTATAACCCCACAACCGAGGTTGAACCCAAGAAGTTCCAGAAGCAGATCGCCTTCAACGTCATCCCGCAGATCGACGTCTTCATGGAAGACGGCTCGACCAAGGAAGAATGGAAGATGGTGGTCGAGACCAAAAAGATCGTCGATCCGTCGATCAAGGTCACTGCAACCTGCGTTCGCGTTCCGGTCTTTGTCGGCCACTCCGAGGCCGTGAATATCGAGTTCGAGGAATTCCTGGACGAAGACGAAGCCCGCGACATCCTGCGCGAGGCACCGGGCATCATGGTGATCGACAAGCGCGAGGCCGGTGGCTACGTCTCGCCTATCGAATGCGCGGGCGATTTCGCGACTTTCATCAGCCGCATCCGTCAGGATTCAACCATCGAGAACGGCATCAACCTGTGGTGCGTGTCCGACAACCTGCGCAAAGGCGCCGCCCTTAACGCGGTGCAGATCGCCGAACTGTTGGGCCGTGAGGTTCTGAAAAAGGGCTGAGGTCAGGCTACAACCACAGAGAAACCCCGCTGTCGATGCAGCGGGGTTTTTTTGTTTCGACGCACCGTTTGCGTCACAGAACCCCAACAGGGCAGCGGACTAAACCCCAACCGTCATCGACTCCGACAGCTTTCAAAGCTGATACGAGACTTTCGGAGAGGAACAGGAGTTCGGGAACTTTCGGATCGATCCAGATGTCGGGACCACCCAAAGCTTCTGGAGCAACTACAAGCTCATGTTCCCGTCCAATTCGAGGACGGAAAACTACTCCAGAACGGCTACTTAGAGGAGCTGTTCTGTCTCCTAACGGCCCCAACGCCTCTTGGTTCCCCATCGACCGTTTATTGCACACATTCAGTATGTAATACGGCTCGTCCGTGGTTGCATGACCCGCCGGAGCCTGCAATCTGATCGAGTGGAAATAGGTTTCACCCAGATCGAACTTTTCCAGAACCGCTTTGGCCGAATCCGACAGCACCGGTAGACCACCCCCGTTCATAAAACTCGGGGTTGGATTGCCATCCTGAGAGCCATAGTACCAGACATCCCCGACTTCGGCGTCGGTCAACCGCTCTCCTTTACGGACTTACTCGTAAGTCCCGTCAAACAACTTGTCATATTTTTCTTGAACATCTTTGGGTTGGGCGGCCAACCAATGCCGTTCATATTCCCTCCGCGTCATCGGAGTTACGCCAACTGAGTCGTTCCAAGTCGTAGAAATCCAGACGTGGAAATCCCACCCGAAGGATCATTTTCATCAATCATTTTCACCGCCTAAGACCAGATCAAAAACCGCAACCAAAAGATCTAATGGCACCCTACACTGTAAGGTGCATCAAAAAAGTTCACAAAAAAGAGGCCCGGAAAAGGCCCCTTGCAATCGTATCGTTCTCATCGAAAATCAAACAACCACGAACTTCTTTTCATGTGGGTCATAGCATTGCAGCCCGCCCTCTCCGATATCGGTCCACAGCCCGTGCAGGCTCAGTGATCCGTCCTCGACCGCCGAAGCAATGAACGGGAAGGTCAGCAGGTTTTCCAGCGAGGCGACAACCGCGTGGCGCTCGAATTGGCGCGCCTGGTCCGTGCTGTCCTCGATATCCGCTACCAGATCATATTTCGGCTTAAGGATATCCATCCAACGCCCCACAAAGCTGTCTTTCGCTTCAAGCTGCGGGGCCTGTCCTTTGCACATGTCGATACAGCCCTGAACACCGCCACATTGCGAATGGCCCAGAACGATCAGATGCGCCACTTTCAGCGCAGTTACAGCGTATTCGATTGCTGCGCTGGTGCCGTGGTGGTCTCCGTCCGGGGCATAGGGTGGAACCAGATTGGCAATGTTTCGGTGAATAAAAAACTCACCCTGATCGGCTCCGAAAATCGAAGTCACGTGCACCCGGCTGTCACAGCAGGAAATGACCATGGCGCGCGGGCGCTGTCCTTCGGTGGCAAGACGCCGGTACCAGACCTGATTTTCCGAATACGTCGTAGCTTTCCAGCCGTGATATCGCTTGACCAGATAGTTCGGCAAAGGTTTGGCGCGATCCATTTTTATGTCCTTAGTCTTGTGTCTGACGAGTGCTGTAACCTGAATTCGCCGAATATTCGAGCCATTATCCCAGTGCGCTGCAAGGTTTTGCAAAGGAATTCCGCGCAACAGTCAACCCACGCCGTGGGGGCGTTTAGAATTGGGGTAAATGTGGTGGAAAAGATAGTCACACTTGAACACAAGGAATCCGTCCGTCTGGATCCGGACCAGTTGAATGGTCTTTGCGGGCAACTGGGTGATCAGAATGCACTGGACGTGCTATGCCGCACAGTCGAGGAATTGGCCGTGCGCTTGTCGAATTGCGAACGCTACTGGCGGCGGCGTGATTGGACCAGCTTGCGCAAATGTGCGCGTTCCCTGGTGGCGATTTCCGAACAGGTCGGCATGACTGCGCTGGCGCGCGTGGCGGGCGATGTGGCGCATAACGTGGATATCGGCGATGCCGTCGCCACCGGCGCAACCCTGTCGCGCCTGATCCGCGTGGGTGAGAAATCGCTGACCGTTATTTGGGACCAGCAGGATCTTTCGGTCTGACGGGGCTTGCGGACGGATCGTGGACGGATAGGCTGGGCGCAAACCGAACCAGTTGAGATCCCCATGACCCTGTCCTTTGCCTCCGCCTCTGACCCGTCCCTGCCATTGCACGTGATCGCGCAGCCCGATCTGGAAAGCTGGCTTTCGGATCAGCCGGGATCTATGGCTGCTTGGGTGGAAAACAGCGGGTTCACGGCCGGTTTGGGTCAAACGCTGTTGATACCCGATGCAGACGGTGCCCCGTCCATGGCGCTGGCGGGCTATGGCAAGCCTGCGGGTCGCGCACGCAAACGGTTCCCGCTGGCCGCCGCTGCCGAAGCTTTGCCCAAGGGCACGTATCACATCGCTTCGGGCCTGCCAGACGACGTGGTTGAGACCGAATGTCTGGGATGGTTGCTGACAGGGTATAGTTTTGACCGCTATGCCAGCCAATCCGCTGCCAAGGCCCGCCTTATCGCCCCGGACGGCGTGGATACCACCCGGTTGGAGATTGTTGCCAAGGCTGAGGCATTGATCCGCGATCTCGTCAACACACCTGCATCAGATATGGGGCCGGATCAGTTGCAGGCCGCTTCTGAAGCGCTGGCGCAGGAATTCGGCGCATCCTGTTCAGTAATTGTGGGCGATGATCTGTTGAACCAGAATTTTCCCATGATCCACACGGTGGGTCGTGCGGCCGCGCAGGCTCCTCGTCTGATCGAGATGAACTGGGGTAACGCGGGGCCGAAACTGACTCTGGTCGGTAAGGGTGTCTGTTTCGATACCGGCGGGTTGAACCTTAAACCCGGTGCATCAATGGGATTGATGAAAAAGGACATGGGCGGGGCAGCCAATGTGCTGGGTCTGGCGCGGATGATCATGGCGCTGAACCTGCCGTTGCAACTGCGTGTCCTGATCCCAGCGGTTGAGAATTCGGTGGCCGGGAATGCATTCCGACCCGGCGATATCCTGGCTTCGCGCAAGGGCCTTTCGGTCGAGATCAATAATACCGATGCCGAAGGGCGTCTTGTTCTGGCAGACGCGCTGGCGCTGGCGGATGAGGGGCAACCAGACCTTGTGATTTCGATGGCGACATTGACCGGCGCAGCACGCGTGGCGGTAGGAACCGATCTTGCGCCGTTTTACACCAATGATGACGACGTGGCGGATGCCCTGGCCCGCGGCGCGCGTCAAGCAGCCGATCCGGTCTGGAGAATGCCTTTTCACGAGCCGTATGAAGGGATGATAGAACCTGGCATCGCCGATCTGGACAATGCGCCGGCTGGTGGGTTTGCCGGGTCAATCACCGCCGCTCTGTTCCTGCGCCGCTTTGTGGGTGACAACCGTTATATGCACTTCGATATCTTCTCGTGGCAGCGCAGCAAGGAACCGGGGCGCAGCAAAGGCGGTTTGGGACAAGGTCCACGCGCCCTGCTGGCCGCCTTGCCCGAGATGCTGAACCTATGACGCGACATAGCATCATCAAACCGGTCGTCGATTTGATGCGCGCGCCCGATGGCCCTCGGGATCGACAGCTTTTATACGGGGACACTGTCGCGGTGACCGATGCCGCAGATGGATGGAAGCAGATCAAAGCGGACAAGGATGGATACCGTGGCTGGGTCCGCTCGAACCAGCTTGGTCTGCACGTTCCTGCTACCCATTGGATCACTGCACCGGCGACGCATATCTACGCGCAGCCGGACATGAAAAGCCCGGATTCCGCGTCGCTGAGTTTCGGCAGCAAGATAACCGCCAGTTCCGAGAAAAATGGGTTTCTGGAAACTGGTCTTGGGTTTATTCCCGCTGTTCACGCCAAACCTGTCAGCGTCACCCTGACCGATCCGGTCGCCGTTGCCGAACTGTTTTTGGGCACACCGTACTTATGGGGTGGCAACAGCCGGTTTGGGTTGGATTGCTCGGGCCTGGTGCAGGCCGGAATGCTGGCCTGCGGAATGCCCTGTCCTGGCGATAGCGGGGATCAAGAGCGTGAAGTTGGCAGAACGCTGCCCGACGGTACACCGCCCCAACGTGGCGATCTTTTATTCTGGAAAGGCCATGTTGCATGGGTTTACGCTGAGGACATGCTTCTACATGCCAACGCCTTCCACATGGATGTGACGTTCGAGCCGATGACGCAGGCGATCGCGCGTATCAAGGATCAGGGTGACGGGCCAGTGACCAGCCATAAAAGGCTCTAATCAAGGTCAACCGAACGGATCAGCTTGCGTTCCAATACCCGCAGCACAGTGCGCAGATCATGGCCGCGCTTCAGGATACGGCCATCCATGCCCACCACCGAATACATCCCCTGTTTTTGCCGCAGGCGCGGGTGCTTTTCGACCCGATAGATCGGATGTTCAGCCGTGCGGCGAAAGATGGAAAACACTGCCATGTCGCGCAGGTTGGAAATGCCGTAGTCCCGCCACTCTCCGGCGGCGACCATCCGGCCATAGACGGACAGGATATGCGACATCTCGTGGCGGTTGAAGGCGACGGGCATCTGGGCCGAGTTGCCAGAGAACCGGCTAGGAGGCTGCATGTTCATGCGTTAAGCCTTGCCGGAAAACGCGTCTGAATCAAGCCCACCCAACGCAAGGTGTGGTAATTTTGAAGCGACCTAGCGTCTGCGCCCCACTTGCCGGCAGATCAGAATAACCGGCAACAGCCCCACAGCCAGAATAACCAGCGACGGCACCGCAGCCCCCTCAAGCCGTTCGTCCGAGGCCAGCCGATAGGCTTGCACCGCCAGTGTGTCAAAGTTGAACGGGCGCATGATCAGGGTCGCTGGCAGCTCTTTCATCACGTCCACAAACACGATCAGCAGCGCGGTCAGCAGCGATGGTGTCAGAATCGGCAGGTGCACGCGGCGCAGCGTGCCCAGCGGGCTTTGTCCCAAGGACCGAGAGGCCGCGTCCATATTGGCGTGTACCGTGCTTTGACCGCCCTCATAAGCGCTGAGCGCAGCGGCCAGGAACCGGACCATATAGGCCGCAACCAGCAGCCAGATCGAGCCGGTGACAAGCAACCCGGTCGAGATATCGAAGGTCTGCCGCATCCACGCATCCAGAGCATTGTCGAAACTGGCAAAGGGCACGATCAGTCCGACGGCGATAACTCCGCCCGGCACTGCATAGCCCAGTCGCGCCATATAGCCAGCGCCCGAGGATACCCGACCAGGGCGCAGGCGCTGAAAGAACCCGACACAGATCGCAGCAAACACTGTAATCACCGCGGCCGTCCCCGCCAAAGTCAGCGAGTTCTGGATGAAGCCGATATAGCGCCGCGACAGCAGGTTCTGCTCTGATTCCATCCCCATCTGAACCAGAATGAATACCGGCAGCAAAAAGCCCAACAGTACCGGAATGGCGCATAGCGTAAACGCCGCCGCCACCTGCCATCCTTTCAGTTGGGCCGAGGGCAGCGATGCTTGGCTTTTGCCCGCCTGGTAATATTTCGCTTTGCCGCGTTGCATCCGTTCAGCCACGGCCATCAGCAGTGCAAAACCCAGAAGGCACAACGCCAGTTGCGCGGCGGCAGCACGATCTCCGATGGAAAACCAGCTGGTGTAGATGCCGGTGGCAAAGGTCTGCACGCCGAAATAGGCGACGGTGCCGAAATCGGCGATGGTCTCCATGATGGCCAGCAATACACCCCCGGCAATCGCCGGGCGCGCCATTGGCAACGAAACGTGCCAGAAAGCCAGCCACGGGCTTTTGCCCAGCGCGCGCGCAGCCAGAAAGGCGCTGGCGCTTTGCTGCAGAAATGCCGCGCGGGCCAGCAGATAGACATAAGGATAAAGCACGAGGATCAGCATTGCCGCTGCACCCTCGGTCGAGCGGATCTCGGGGAACCAGTAATCACGCGGACCCCAGCCGGTTATGTCGCGCAGGGTGGTTTGGACGATACCGGGGTGGTCCAGAATGAACGTATAGGCATAGGCCAGAACATAGGCCGGAAAGGCCAGCGGCAGCACCAGCGCGATTTCCAGAAACCTCACGCCGGGAAAACGGGTCATCGTCACCAGCCACGCCGCACCGACACCAATGGAAAACGTCCCTATCGCCACCAAAACAACCAGCACCGCAGTGGTCAGCGCATAGCCCGGCAAGACCGTTTCCATTAGGTGAGAGATCGTGTCCGTCCCGCCCGTCACCGCCGCCAGAACGACGGCCAGCATAGGCAGCAGACAGGCCGCCGCCACCAGACAGGCCACTGTCGCCACCAACCGGGTGCCCAACGCGCCGCGGTTGCGCGTTCCGTGTTCTGAGAATTCGACGTCGGCCATGATCCCGGCTTGTTACTGGCTAAGGCGCAAGTTTCGTCTTTAATCGACCAAAACGGTCGGAAACACCAGTGGGCAGGGGTACAAATCTGCGGCACATACTGCCGCAGACCTGCTTGGCGTCATTCGTAAACGCGCTGATCCTCGATCACCAAGCCATCCTTGGGCAGTGATCCCGGTGCGACGACCTCGATCGCGCCTTTCAGTTTCAGCAGCTCGACAACCGATTTGGCATAGGCCATGTCATCGCCACCGGGGCTTTCGATCTGAACGGTCATCATGTCCATCTCACCCTGGCGGGCGGCAATGACGCGAGCTTTGACGATCTCGGCATGTTTATCGACCAGTGCGGCCACCTGTTCGGGGCGCACAAACATACCCTTGATCTTGGTGGTCTGATCGGCGCGGCCCATCCAGCCCTTGATCCGTGCATTGGTGCGCCCGCAAGATGACTGGCCGGGCATGATCGCCGATAGATCGCCTGTCGCGAAACGGATCAGCGGATAGTCGGGGTTCAATGAGGTCACAACGACCTCACCCACTTCACCCTCTGCCACCGGGGTACCGGTGCCGGGGGTCACGATCTCGACAATGACATGTTCGTCGATGATCATCCCCTCCATTGCGGGGCTTTCGTAGGCGATGTTACCCAGATCCGCGGTCGCATAGCATTGCAGGCACGAGATTCCACGATCCGCGTATTCCTGCCGCAGTGACGGGAACAAGGCCCCGCCCCCTACAACGGCGGTGGTGAAATGAAGCTGGACGCCCATCTCATCCGCCTTGTCCAGTATGACCTTCAGGTAATCCGGCGTCCCGGCATAGGCAGTGCAGCCCACATCGCGGGCAGCAGTCACTTGCAATTCGGTCTGGCCGGTGCCTGCGGGCAGAACAGCTGCCCCGACCGCGCGCGCGCCGCTTTCAAAGATCATACCCGCGGGCGTCAGGTGATAGCCAAAGCAATTCTGAACGATATCGCCCGGCCCCACACCAGCAGCGTGCAGGAATCGGCCCATGCGCCACCAGTCGGGATCGGTGCTGCCCGGTTCGTAGATCGGGCCCGGAGATTGAAACACATGGTGGAAATGCCGTGCGGGTTTGACGGTGAACCCTCCAAACGGAGGACGTGCAGCCTGTGCCTGCGCCAAGTCTGTTTTGCGCAGCACCGGTAGTTTGGGCAAGTCCTCAACCGATGCGACACCATCTGTCTCCACATCCGCCAGATGCGTTTGGAAACCCGGGGCAGACAGGGCCCGTGCAAGCTGCTTTTGCAGCGCCTCGGCCTGATCGGCGGCGCGTTTGTCGGCTGATCGGGTTTCGAGTGCGTCGAAATAGGTCATCGCCAGATCCTCCATCCGCTTACAGCCACCTCTTGCGGCGGCGATAGGACCGCACATCGCGGAAGCTTTTGCGGCCCTCATCAGACATACCGAGGTAGAATTCCTTCACGTCCGGGTTTTCGCGCAGCTCCGCCGCCGGACCGTCCATCACCACACGACCCGATTCCAAGATGTAGCCGTAATGCGCAAACCGCAGCGCCACGTTGGTGTTCTGTTCGGCCAACAGGAAGGACACACCCTCTTTCTCGTTCAGGTCCTTCACGATGCCGAAAATCTCTTCGACCAACTGCGGGGCCAGACCCATCGAGGGTTCGTCCAGCAGGATCGTCTCGGGTCGTGACATCAATGCGCGCCCCATGGCGACCATCTGTTGCTCACCGCCCGAGGTATATCCGGCTTGGGATTTGCGGCGTTCGGCCAGCCGCGGGAAATAGGAATAGACAAGCTCAAGGTCTTTCTGAATCGCAGCCGCACCGTCCTTGCGGGTATAGGCACCGGTCAGCAGGTTTTCCTCGACCGTCAGGTGTTCGAAACAATGGCGGCCTTCCATAACCTGGATGACGCCCTTTTCAACCAAATCCGCCGGATCGCTTTCATGCACGCTGGTCCCGCGATACTTGATCGTCCCTTTCGTGACCTCGCCCCGTTCCGAATGCAGCAGGTTCGACACCGCCTTGAGCGTTGTCGTTTTGCCCGCCCCATTGCCACCCAGCAAAGCGGTTATCCCGCCCTTGGGCACGGTCAGGCTGACGCCTTTCAAAACGAGGATCACGTGGTTGTAGATCACCTCGATATTGTTGACCTCAAGCAGGGTTTCAGCCTGCACTTCGGTGTTTTGAGCCGCATCCAGCATCAGTGCGTGTCCTCAGGCTTGTGTTGGGGTCGGGGCGGCGTCAATGCGCCACCCCGTTTTTCAGAAGATCGGATCAGCAACGTCCGTCGATTTTGTTCTCGGTCGCATAAGCGCTCGAGTCTTCGTTGATCAGCGGGCCGATCACGTCGCCATCGGTGGCCTTGAACTCTGAAATCAAGCTCCAGGTCTTGCTGGCCGCGTCCCATTGGGTCACGCCAACCAAAGCGTCCCCGCCGTGGTTTTCGCACGAGACCGAGAAGGCTGGACCAAAGTTGGGCAGACCCAGTTCGGTCATCTTGGCTTCGGTGATTTCCAGCGCTTCCATACCGTCGCGCATCATCGCAGGGGTGATGTCGTCGGTGCCGTGGATTTCCTGCGCTTTCTTGGCAGCTTCGGCGGCCAACATAGCGGCATAGAGACCGCGGTTATACAGAACCGTACCTACCTGATCGCCCGCACCGGCAGCCTTACCGGCGTCGACCACATATTTCTGCAGGTCGTCAAAGACCGGGAAATCGGTGCCCACGTTGTGGAAGGTCAGTGCCTTGTAGCCGTTGGCGGCTTCACCCGCAGGCAGCACGTCATTCTCGGAACCCGACCACCAGATACCGATGAAGTTTTCCATCGGGTAGCGGATGTTGGCAGCTTCCTGAACAGCGACCTGGTTCATCACACCCCAGCCCCACATCAGGACGAAGTCGGGACGATCGCGGCGAATTTGCAGCCATTGGGATTTCTGCTCCTGACCTGGGTGATCAACGGGCAGCGCAACGAGCTCAAAGCCATGCTTTGCCGACAGCTCTTCGAGTGTGCGGATCGGCTCCTTGCCGTAGGCCGAGTTGTGATAGACCAGCGCGATTTTCTTACCGCTGAGGTCGCCGTTGTTCGACTCCAACAGATAGTTGATCGCACCCGAGGCCCCATCCCAGTAGTTCGCAGGATAGTTGAAGGTATGGCTGAACACGTCACCGTTCTTGGCCGAGGTACGCCCGTAACCCATCGTGTGCATCGGAATGCCATCTGCGGTGGTCTTGGGGATCAGCTGATAGGTAATGCCGGTCGAAAGCGGCTGATACACCAACGAGCCTTCGCCCTTGGTCGATTCATAGCATTCCACACCTTTTTCAGTGTTATAGCCGGTTTCGCATTCGATCACCCTGGTCGGAACTCCTCCGATCCCGCCATCGCGTTCATTCAGCAGTGTGAAATAGTCGGCATAGCCATCCGCAAACGGGATACCGCCCGCCGCATATGGCCCCGTACGATAACTAAGCGACGGAAAGACGAGGTCGGCCATAACCGGACCTGCCGCCATTACAGCGCCCAGCGCCATGGTTGCCAGTTTCAATTTCATCGGGTGTCTCCTCCCTTGGTTTGTCCGATGGTGAGCTCGGGCGTGTACCACCCGTTATGTGATTGGGCCGACCCGCTAGTGCGGGAATGGCCAGAGTCTCAGTTTTTCTTTCGCCACGCGCCACAGTTGCGCCAGACCATGTGGTTCAAGGATCAGGAACATGATGATCAGTCCGCCGACGATGACGAGATTCAAATGCGCCACGATATCGGTGGGCCAACCCAGCATGTCCGCACCGACGACCTTCAGCACGACTGGCAGCAGAACAAGGAACGCAGCCCCCGCGAAAGACCCGAAGATCGAGCCCAGCCCGCCGATAATGATCATGAACAGCACCAGGAACGACTTCTGGATGCCAAACACTTCGCCGACCTCGACCGCGCCCAGATAGACCGCAAAGAACAACGCACCCGAGACGCCCACAAAGAACGAACTGACTGCAAAGGCCGTCAACTTTGCCCGCAGGGGGTTAACGCCGATGATCTCTGCAGCGATGTCCATATCGCGGATCGCCATCCATTTTCGCCCGGTCGTTCCGCGCGTCAGGTTGCGGGCAATCACGGCACAGACTGTCAGGAAGATCAGGCAAAACAGGTAGGTGGCCCAGGCTGGTGCATTCGGACCTGTGATGATGATACCAAATACTTCCCGTTCAGGCGCGTTGATCTGACCCGAGGCTGAGTAGTTGTAGAACCACGGCACGCGGTTAAACAGCCAAACCAGGAAGAATTGCGCCGCCAGCGTCGCCACGGCCAGATAGAAGCCCTTGATCCTAAGGCTTGGCAAACCAAACAAAACACCCACCAGCGCGGTAATGCCACCCGCAAGGATAACATGGATGAACATGCTGACATCAGGGAAGGCCGTCATCAGCTTATAGCAAGCGTAGGCCCCCACAGCCATGAATCCGCCTGTCCCCAACGAGACCTGACCGCAATAACCCACAAGGATATTCAACCCGATCGCTGCAATCGCATAGATCAGGAAAGGCAAAAGCAAAGCGTTCGCCCAGTAGTCGTTGATGATGAACGGGATGATCCCAAATGCCACCGCCAGCACCACATAGTACCGATACCGGTCGAACTTGATCGGGAAGGTCTGGCTGTCATCCACGTAAGAGACTTTGAAGTCCCCTGCTTCACGATAGAACATGTCTTACTTTCCCCATTGTTCCTGCGCCCGGTTCCGGGCCGCAGCATCCAGTTGGTTCGACCCCTTAGCGTAGCCGCTCGCTTCGGACGCGCGCACAAGTTTCAAATAGGCCAGAACACCCATGACCAGCCCTGCAAAAGCCAGAATGGCTGCAATTGTCACTTGCCCGTCCGACAGGTCGTCCGACGTCAGAGCGATATATCCAAACGCCCAAAACCCGGCCCAGGCAATGACATTGGTGATGGCGATAAGTTTGGTCATGCCCTATACCCTCTCGATGATCTTTTCGCCGAACAGACCCTGCGGCCGGAAAACCAGGAAGATCAGCGCCAGTACATAGGCAAACCAGTTCTCGGTCGCCCCGCCCACCATCGGACCGATGGCAAACTCAAACAGTTTTTCGCCCACACCAATGATAAGGCCACCGACAATGGCGCCGGGGATCGAGGTGAAGCCGCCCAACATCAGAACCGGCAGCGCCTTGAGCGCGATCAGGCTCAGCGAGAATTGAACGCCCGATTTCGTGCCCCACATAATGCCCGCGACAAGGGCCACAAAACCGGCCACTGACCAGACCATCACCCAGATGAAGTTCAACGAGATCCCGACTGACAGCGCAGCCTGATGATCATCGGCCACCGCGCGCATCGCACGCCCTTGTTTGGTGTACTGGCTGAACGCCACCAGCGCCGCCACCAGCAATGCCGCGATCACTGTTGCAACAATGTCCAGATTGTCGATGAAGAAGCCGTAGCCAAAGATGTTGAACGTGCTCTCGTCGATCCAAAGGTTGATGCCCTGCGGAAGGCCCACGTCCAGCGTCTTGATTTCGGACCCCCACATCAGGTCTGCAACACCCTCAAGCAGATAGGCCAGACCAATCGTTGCCATGAACAGAATGATCGGCTCCTGCCCCACCAGATGACGCATCACAAAGCGCTGCACCGCCCAAGCCAGCAGAACCATCACCGCCATGGTCAGAATAATCGCCAGCAGCGCAGGCACGTTCCAGCCAAAATAGTGGATATGCGTGCCGAAGGTGGCGTTGATCAGATGCGCAAACGGCACCTGACCTTTCATGATCCCCACCAGAGTCATCGCCGCAAACAGCGCCATAACCCCTTGTGCATAGTTAAAAATCCCCGAGGCCTTGTAGATCAGCACAAAGCCCAGCGCGACCAAAGCATATAGGACCCCGGCCATCAGGCCATTCAGGATGACCTCCATCGCGAATACCAACTGATCAGGCATGTCCGCCCCCTCTCATGTCTGTCAGATGTTTAGTCATGGCTCACCCCCAGATAGGCGTCGATGACTTCCTGATTGTTGCGCACCTCATCGGGTGTGCCGTCACCGATCTTGCGGCCATAGTCCATCACCACCACGCGGTCGCTCAGGTCCATCACAACGCCCATGTCGTGTTCGATCAGCGCGATTGTGGTGCCGAACTCATCATTCACATCCAGGATAAAGCGGCTCATGTCCTCTTTTTCCTCGACATTCATGCCCGCCATCGGCTCATCCAGCAGCAGCAGCTTGGGCTCTGCCGCCAGCGCCCGCGCCAGCTCGACCCGTTTCTTCAACCCGTAAGGCAGGCGCGACACGGGCGTCTTGCGGATGTGCTGGATTTCCAGAAAGTCGATGATCTTCTCGACGGCCTCGCGGTTCTCGGTCTCTTCCGCTTCGGCCTTGCCCTTCCACCAGGCCTGCTGGAAAATGTTGGTCTTCATGAAGCCCAAACGCCCGGTCATGACGTTATCCAAAACGCTCATCCCCTCGAACAGAGCGATATTCTGGAACGTCCGTGCAATCCCCTGCTGCGCCACCTCAAAGGGTCGCATCTGCGGGCGTTTTGATCCGTGAAACCAAACTTCACCTTCCTGCGGCACATAGAACCCGGAAATCACGTTCAGCATCGAGGACTTACCCGCACCGTTCGGTCCGATGATGGCCCGGATCTCACCCTCGCGAATGTCGAAAGAGATATCCTTGATTGCCACCACACCGCCAAAGCGCAGGGTGATGTTCTTCATCTCCATCACCACACCACCGATCTTGCGGCCGTCTTCGGTGACATATCCTTCGGAACTATCCAGCATCAGATCCTCCCTGAGCTGCGAAATAACGGGACGGTGGGCGGGGCGATGACCGTCAGGTCGAGCGGCGCTCGAACGGCCCTCATTCCGCCGCAACCTTGTGCGAGGCCGCAGCAACAACCGGCGCGTCGACGATTTCCAGCGTGGCCGAGATCGACCCCTTCCGCCCGTCCTCATAGGTCACTTCAGTCGTAGTCGAAACGCTGGATGATCCGTCATAAAGCGCATCAATGATGTCGTGGAATTTCTCTTCCACAAAACCGCGCCGCACTTTACGAGTCCGGGTCATCTCACCATCATCCGCATCCAGTTCCTTGTGCAGAACCACAAAGCGATGCACCTGGCAGCCCGACAGCATCTCATCTGCCGCAACCGACTTGTTGACCTCTTCCACATGCGACTTGATCGTCTCTAACACGCGGGGATGACTGGTCAGTTCCTGATAGGACCCATAGGCAACATTGTTGCGCTCAGCCCAGTTTCCAACCGCCGTCAGGTCAATATTGATAAAGGCCACACAACGATCCTTGCCGTTGCCGAACAGAACAACCTCAAGAATATCGGGATAGAACTTCAGTTTGTTCTCGACATATTTCGGCGCAAACATCGACCCGTCGGCCATTTTGCCCACGTCCTTAGCACGGTCAATGATCCGTAAATGGCCGGACCCTTCCTCGATGAACCCTGCATCACCTGTGGCCACCCAACCCTCGGCATCCTTGGTCGAGGCGGTAGAGTCCGGGTTATTGTAATACTCGACAAACACACCGGGCGAGCGATAGTGAATCTCGCCCTTGTCGTCGATCTTCAACTCGACATCCGGCGCGGGAACACCAACCGTATCCGCGCGCACCTCGCCATCGGGCTGCACAGTGATGAAAACGGTCGCCTCGGTCTGACCATATAGCTGCTTCAGATTGATACCCAGCGAGCGGTAGAAATCAAAAATCTCAGGCCCGATCGCCTCACCCGCCGTATAGCCGACGCGGAACCGGCCATAACCCAGCGTATCCTTCAGAGGACCATAAACCAGCATGTTGCCCAGCGCGTATTTCACCTTGTCGCCAAACCCGACCGGCTTGCCATCCAGCAACAGACCGCCGACTTTCTTGGCGTGATCCATGAAGTGACGGAACATGCGGTTCTTCAGCTTGCCCGCATCCTCCATCCGGATCATCACATTGGTCAACTGCGTCTCAAACACGCGCGGCGGGGCAAAGAAATAGGTCGGCCCAATCTCGCGCAGGTCGGTCATCATCGTGTCGGCGCTTTCGGGGCAGTTCACGCAGAACCCGCACCAATAGGCCTGACCGATCGAGAATATGAAGTCGCCCACCCACGCCATCGGCAGGTAGGAGAGAATATCTTCGTTGCGGGTCAGATGGTCGAACTCAGCCGAGTTCTTGGCGCTTTCGATAACGTTGCGGTTCGACAGAACCACACCCTTGGGCTTGCCCGTCGTGCCCGAGGTATAGAGCATCACGCAAGTATCGTCATAGGTGATCGCCGCGATACGCTTGTCCAGTTCCGCGTCGAACCGCGCGTGTCCGGCGCTGCCCTCGGCCATGATGTCGTCCAGCGCGTTCATCTGGGAGTGGTCGTATTTCCGCATCCCCCGCTTGTCGGTGTAGAGGATATGCTTGACCTGATGCAGCCCCTGCTGAATCTCGATGACCTTGTCGACCTGCTCCTGATCGCCACAGACGACGAACTTCGCACCGCAGTGTTCCAGAACATAGGCCATCTCTTCCGCGACCGAGTCCTGATACAGCGGCACCGGCACCGCCCCCACCATCTGCGCGGCGACCATCGACCAGTAATGCGCCGGGCGGTTGCGGCCTATGACGGCGATATGGTCGCCCTTCTCAACGCCGATCTCCAGAAATCCCAACGCCAGCTTGCGCACCTCGGCGGCGGTTTCAGCCCAGGACCAGCATTGCCAGATCCCGAATTCCTTTTCCCGGTAGGCCGGGGCATCCCCGAACTGCGTCGCATTTCGATGTAACAGCGCCGGAAGAGATACCATCCCCTCCGCGCCCGACTGCATCTGAGCCAATCTTTTTCTCCTCCCCATCCGACCCCTCCCCGGGCCGGAACTGGCGGGTCCGGGTTGGTGCCCGAACGCCAATGCCCCGATTAAGAGACATGAGAACGATCAGCGTCAAGTTTTGCCTGATGTTTTCTCAATTCTTACGAATTGTAACAGTGGTGGAAGGGTGATGGATTGGATGGATCGCCGGAGCACATCAGTCACAATGTCGTCACCAAGCCACGATATTTCCGCGCGTTTTGATAATTAACTATTTCAGCGTACCCTGTTTCTTACTGCTTCAGTTGATGGTCACCACGGTTGGCCACAGTTTCGTAGGGGGGGAAACACATGTCTATCCAAAAAGCCGCAAGAGAATTCTTTGAGGCCTGCGATACAGGCAAAGGCTGGGACGCCTGCAAAAACTTTTGCCATGAGGGCGCGACGTTTTCAGCACAAGCCGACGCATTGGCCGACGTCACTTCCCTGGAAGGTTACGCAGACTGGATGAAAAACCTGCTGACTCCGATCCCGGATGGTCATTATGAGCTCAAATCATTTTCTGTTGATGAAGAGCGTGGAATTGCAAGCATATTTGCCGTGTTCCATGGAACTCATTCCGTGGATGGCCCAGTGCCTGCTACGGGAAAAACTCTGGCCGCGGAATACGTCTATGCCATTGAGTTTGACGGTGACAAAATCAAACACATGACCAAGATATGGAATGATGCGCATTCCTTGAAACAGCTCAGCTGGGCCTAATACTTTCGGAACAGGGCCACAGGTCACAGATCACGCAATTCCGGCCACCGCGTGCTCTCTTTTGGCCACAGGGGGCATGCGCCCTGCCGCGACACTACAACCAATCCCGCAGAATCGGGATCAACGGCACATCCGCTGCGGGCATAGGATAGTTCCGCAGATCATTAGCGCGGACCCATTTCAGCGCCTGACCTTCTTTTGATTGTGGTATCCCCTCCCATTTCCGGCAAGCGAACAGCGGCATCAACAGGTGGAAATCGTCATAGCTGTGGCTGGCAAAGGTCAGCGGTGCGAGGCAGGAGGCCCAGGTGTTGATGCCCAGTTCTTCCTCCAGCTCGCGGATCAGGGCGACCTCGGGGGTTTCGCCGGGTTCGACCTTGCCGCCGGGGAATTCCCACAGACCGGCCATGGACTTCCCCTCCGGGCGCTGCGCCAGCAACACCCGGCCTTCGACGTCGATCAGGGCGACAGCAGACACCAATACAGTCTTCAAGAGCGATAATCCGCGTTGATTTCGATATAGCCGTGGGTCAGGTCGCAGGTCCAAACGGTCGATGCGCCCTCACCCAGTCCCAGATCAACCGCGATCACCAGATCCTGACCTTTCATATAGGCGGCCGCGTCTTCCTCCCGGTAATCGGGGCTGACCCAGCCTTTCTCGGCCACCAGAATATCGCCGAAAGAAATACTCAGCAGGTCGCGATCCGCAGCCGCTCCGGATTTGCCAATGGCCATGACCACACGACCCCAGTTCGGGTCTTCGCCCGCAATCGCCGTTTTCACCAGTGGTGAGTTTGCAATCGCCAGCCCATGCACCTTGGCGTCCGCGTCCGAGGCCGCTCCGGTCACACGAACTTCTACGAATTTCGTGGCTCCTTCACCGTCGCGCACCACCTGCTGCGCAAGGTCCAGCATCACCGTTTCAAGCGCCTGCGCGAAGGCTGCGTTGCCAGTAGCATCCACGCCCGAGGCCCCGGTGGCGCACAGCAGCAAACCATCCGAGGTCGAGGTATCGCTGTCCACCGTGATGCAGTTAAACGTACGATCCGTCTGCGCGCCCAGCATGGACTGCAGCGCCGATTGTTCGACCTGCGCATCGGTGAAGATATAAACCAGCATCGTCGCCATATCCGGCGCGATCATACCGGAACCCTTGGCAATCCCCGCAATTGAGACTGTTTTACCATCAATCTCGACCTGCGCCGACGCCCCTTTGGGGAAGGTATCGGTGGTCATGATCGCCCGCGCTGCGTCCTCGATCGCGTGACGGCTGAGACCGGCCTTAAGCGTCTCAAGCTGCGATACGATACGATCATGGGGCAGCGGTTCGCCGATCACGCCGGTGGACGATGTAAAGACCCGCTCGACTGTGACGCCGGTGGCTTTGGACACGGCCTGCGTCACTTCGGCCACCGAGGTCTGACCGTAATGCCCGGTGAACGCATTGGCATTGCCCGAGTTCACAAGAATGGCCGCCGGGCCATCGCTGGCCCCACCGATCTTGTCCTGACAATCCAGCACTGGAGCGGCGCGGGTAGCGGATCGCGTAAACACACCCGCTACCGAGGTGCCGGGGTCCAGCACCGCCAGCATCACATCGGTGCGGCCCTGGTAGCGCACGCCAGCATCAACGGTGGCAAAGCGCACGCCGTCAATCGCGGGCAGGTCGGGAAATGCCGCCGGAGCCAGCGGGGACACTTTGGTAATCGTGGCCACCGGGTTTACTCCTGAATCAGGTCCAGCTGTCGAACGATACCCGGGGTCACGCCCTCGATTTCCGGGCGGTCGATCTGAGCGCTTTGCGTCAGCTCATCAATGCGGGCCTGAATCGCTTCGTTCTGCAAGGTCTGAGCCAGTTCTTCCCGCACAGCAGCCAACTCGGGTGCCTCGGTTTTGCGTTTGTCGTTCAGGATGATCACGTGCCAACCGAACTGAGTCTGCACCGGATCAGAAACTTGTTCTTTGTCCAATCCTACGACGGCTGTCTCGAATTCCGGAACCATCCGCCCTTTTCCGAACCAACCCAGCTCGCCCCCATTCGGGCCAGAGGGACCGGTCGATTTTTCTTTGGCGAGTTCCGCGAAATCCGCACCGTCATCCAGTTGCGACTTGATCTCGTTGGCTTCTTCTTCGGTTTCGACAAGTATATGGCTGGCGTTGAACTCATCTTCACCTTCGAACTCGGCGAACCGCGCGTCGTAGGCGGACTGAATCGCCTCGTCGGTGACCAGATCGCCGATCAAAGCGTTCACAGTCTGAACGGCCAGCAACGAGCGGGTTTCATTCGCCAGCGCCAATGCGTTCAGCTTGGTCAGCTCGTCCTGTTGCTGACCCAATAGCTGCTGCTGGATCAACTGTTCGATGATGAAGTCATACAAGACGTCGTCTTCAATCTGCTGATAATTCGCCGGAAGGGTCGCAACAGTGGCGATAACGTGACCCAAAGTGATCTCATCTCCGTTCACGCGGGCGACCACGGTGCTGGCGTCAGGCTTGGTTTCGGCGGCCAGCGGCAGGGCCAGCACGGCAGTCAGAGCCAGCGATGGCAGAAAAGTGAGGCCTTTGGGCATGGAATCATCCTATTTCTTTGCCACGACGGGGCGCAGCGTTGACACTGTGGAACCTGCCGCTTACATCGCTTTGAAGCCTTGGACAGGGCCGCCTTTCACCCCCCGTATCTATGGGTTGCGCGCAAGGTGGGCAAGCCTGTCGCAACCAAGACAAGAACAGATCCGCTGGAGTGAACATGCTGGGACTCGGAACGCTCGCCAAAAAGGTGTTCGGAACACCGAACGACCGCAAGATCAAGGCGACCCGCCCCCTGATCGAAAAGATCAACGCACTGGAGCCCGAGTTCGAAAAGCTCACCGATGAAGGTCTGATCGAAAAGACCGCCGAACTGCGCAAACGCGCGCTGGACGGTGAAAGCCTGGACGATTTGCTGCCCGAAGCCTTTGCCAATGTGCGCGAGGGCGCGAAGCGCGCGCTGGGTCTGCGGGCGTTTGACGTGCAGTTGATGGGCGGCACCTTCCTGCATCAAGGCAATATCTCGGAAATGAAGACGGGTGAGGGCAAAACCCTGGTCGCCACTTTCCCAGCCTATCTGAACGCACTGACCGGCAAGGGCGTGCATGTGGTCACGGTGAACGAATACCTGGCCAAGCGCGACTCGGAATGGATGGGCAAGGTGTTCGCCGCGGTTGGCATGACAACCGGCGTGATCTGGTCGGGGCAACCTGACGCCGATAAAAAAGCCGCTTATGGGTGCGATATCACCTATGCCACCAACAATGAGTTGGGCTTTGACTATCTGCGCGACAACATGAAATCGGACCTTGCCGAGATCTACCAGAAATACCACAACTTCGCGATTGTGGACGAAGTCGACTCGATCCTGATCGACGAAGCGCGGACACCGCTGATTATCTCAGGGCCGTCGCAGGACCGATCTGATCTGTATACCGCGATTGACGCGCTGATCCCTTCGCTGGCCGATGATCATTTCACGCTGGACGAAAAATCGCGAAACGTGACCTTCACCGATGAGGGCAATGAGTTTCTGGAACAGCAACTGATCGCCAACGGGCTGATCCCCGAAGGCCATTCGCTTTATGATCCCGAAAGCACGACCGTGGTGCACCATGTGAACCAGGGACTGCGCGCGCATAAGCTGTTTCAGCGCGACAAGGATTATATTGTTCGTGACAATAACGTGGTCCTGATCGACGAGTTTACCGGCCGTATGATGGCGGGCCGCCGCCTGTCCGAGGGTTTGCATCAGGCCATCGAAGCCAAGGAAGGCGTTCCGATCCAGCCCGAGAACGTGACGCTGGCCAGCGTGACCTTCCAGAACTATTTCCGCCTGTATGACAAGCTGGGCGGCATGACCGGCACCGCCCTGACCGAGGCCGAAGAATTCCAAGAAATCTATGGTCTGGGCGTGGTCGAAGTGCCGACCAACAAGCCGATTGCCCGCGTGGATGAAGATGATCAGGTCTATCGCACCGCGATGGAAAAATACGGCGCCATGATCGAACAGACGAAAGAGGCGCAGGAGAAGGGGCAACCAGTTCTTCTGGGCACTACCTCGATCGAGAAATCCGAACTTCTCAGCCAGATGCTGCAGAAAGAAGGCATCGAACATAACGTTCTGAACGCCCGCCAGCATGAACAAGAGGCGCAGATCGTCGCCGATGCGGGCCGTCTGGGTGCAGTGACCATCGCCACCAACATGGCCGGTCGCGGAACCGACATCCAGTTGGGCGGGAATGTCGAGATGAAGGTTTTGCAGGCCCTGGCCGAAAACCCCGAGGCCGACCCGGCCGAACTGCGTGCAGCCGAAGAGGCGCGCCACGCTGAGGAAAAAGAAAAGGTACTGGCCGCCGGTGGCCTTTACGTGATGGCGTCCGAACGCCACGAAAGCCGCCGCATCGACAACCAGCTGCGTGGACGCTCGGGCCGTCAGGGCGATCCGGGCCGCACCGTGTTCTACCTCAGCCTAGAAGACGATCTGATGCGGATTTTCGGCTCGGAGCGGTTGGACAAGGTTCTGACCACGCTGGGCATGAAAGAGGGTGAGGCGATCGTCCACCCCTGGGTGAACAAGTCGCTGGAGCGCGCGCAATCCAAGGTCGAAGGTCGCAACTTTGACATGCGCAAGAACGTCCTGAAGTTTGACGACGTGATGAACGACCAACGGAAAGTGGTGTTCAGCCAACGACGCGAGATCATGTCTGCGGATGACCTCTCCGAGATCGTCTCGGACATGCGCGAGCAGGTGATCGACGACCTGATCGACGAATACATGCCGCCCAAAACCTATGCCGATCAGTGGGACACCGACGGTCTGCATGAGGCGATCAAGGACAAGCTGACCATCGACGCGCCGGTTCAGGACTGGGCCGCCGAGGAAGGCGTGGACGACGAACAGGTGCGCGAGCGTCTGGTCAATGCCGCCGATGAGATGATGGCGCAAAAGGCCGCCGCCTTTGGCCCCGAAAACATGCGCAACATCGAAAAGCAGGTTCTGCTGAACACCATCGACGGCAAATGGCGCGAGCACCTGCTGACACTGGAACATCTGCGCTCGGTCGTTGGGTTCCGAGGCTATGCCCAGCGTGATCCGCTGAACGAATACAAGAACGAGAGCTTCCAGCTGTTCGAAAGCATGTTGGACAGTCTTCGCGAAACCGTGACGCAACAATTGTCACGCGTGCGCCCGCTGACCGAAGAAGAGCAGCGCGAGATGCTGGCTCAGATGCAGGCGCAACAGGCGCAGGCTCAGCAAGCTGTCGACCAAGCAACCGAACAGGCCGAAGCAGTGGCCGAGGCCGAAGCCTCAGGCGATCCGCTCCCCGGGTTTGATGAAAACGATCCCAACACATGGGGTAACCCATCGCGCAATGACCGCTGCCCCTGCGGATCGGGCAAAAAGTTCAAACACTGCCACGGCAGACTGACCTGATTTAACCGGGTTCAGTCACAATGAGTCCGCGCCACGGCCACATATTGGCCGTGTTTCGGCTTAAACATCCGACTCGCTCCTTCAACTGGGGAGGGTGTTTTGTTTGTAATCAAGAACTACGTGACCACCGGGGGAACAGTCGCATGCGCCCTCGCCATTGGTTACTTAATGCAGAATGGAACACCTGCGCAGCCGCAAGGCACGCAGGTCGCAGCAAACTCGGCCTCGTATCAGAGTGTCGGGATAACCTGGCTTGAGCATATCGTTCTGACCTCCTCGGCTCCTTCCGGTAATGGCGCCAGCGAACCGCACTCTCAACGACACGTGGTCACGACCGCGCAATCGATCGCGGACAACAGCGATTGTGCCATCAGCGCACGCGCAGTTGCCGTTCCCGGTGCCGCCGCACATCTAAGCGTCATTGCCCCCTGCCACAGCAATTCGCGCATCGATGTCCACCACAGGGGTCTAACTGTCACCCAGAAGACTGACAAGAACGGCAAGGCAGACCTAACTGTTCCAGCCTTGTCGGAATACGCGATCTTTCTGATCTCGACAGAGGATCAACAGGGAACGGTTGCCACGACTCATATTCCAGAAATCGCGCATTACAACCGGGTCGCCCTACAATGGACCGGGCAGACCGATCTTCAGATTCATGCTCTGGAATTCGGTGCCAGCTATGGCGGCAAGGGGCATGTCTCAGCCGATCCTGAAACCCAGGGAATCGGCAAAGTCGTACATCTGGGGCACACCGGGATAGGCGATGCCAAAAACATTCAGGTGTATTCCTACCCGGCTGGCCAATCCGCCCAATCCGGTTCGATTGCCCTGTCCGTCGAGGCCGAAGTGACTGCCGAGAATTGCGGTCAGGAACTGGCCCTGCAATCGCTGGAGTTACGCGGCAACCGTCGTCTGCAGTCACGCGATTTGTCGCTGACTCTGCCTGATTGCGGCCAGTCTGGCGAGTTTCTGGTGTTGAATAATCTGCTCGAAGACCTGACAATCGCGGCCAAATAAAACGCAGGCAGGCTCGGGCTTTTGATGACTTTCTATCGTGTGGCGGTGGCCGCACTGTTTTCGGCGATATATACCCTGAATGCATCGGCGCAGGATATCTCTCTTACCTCCCATGACGGCAAGGTCGAGGTCGTGGGTAACCTGTTGGGATTTGACGGTGAATTCTATCGCGTGGATACGCAGTTCGGAGAGCTGACCGTAGACGGCTCAGGCGTCACATGTGCCGGGCCTGCCTGCCCCAGCCTCACGGATTTCGTCGCCGAGCTGCGCTTTTCCGGTGCATCGGTCATGGCGGAAAAAATCTTGCCCGAATTGATCATCGGCTTTGCCCGACAAGAAGGGTTGTCGGCGGCGCCTATTCGGGAATCCTCAGGCCGATTTTACTATGAGTTGAAAACAACTGATCGTGAGGCACCGCTTGGTCGGTTTTACTTTGACCCTGGTACTACAGCCCGCGGGTTTTCGGATTTCATTGAAAATGAAACCGACATCGTGATGGCCCTGCGTGAGATCACTTCCCAGGAACAAGAGGCCGTGCAGGACGCCGGACTGGGGGACCTTCGGCATAGTCGGCGTGCGCGGGTCATTGCATTAGACGCACTGGTGCCGATCGTGGCCACCGACAATCCTGTGGGACAGATATCCTTGGGGCAGCTGGTTCAGGTTCTGTCCGGCCAGATCGACAACTGGGTCGCACTCGGTGGTCCCGATGCGCCAATTTCCGTTCATATGCCCGAGGTTGGCTCAGGTTTGACTCAAGGTGTTGAAAAACAGCTTTTGCAACCCGCAGACGTTACGCTTGCCGACACGGTTATCCGACACAAACGCAGCACTGCAATGGCGCGGGCTGTTGCCAAAGATCCGTTTGCAATCGGGATCGCCAGCCAGGCCGAGGCCGGTGCGGCCCGCGCGTTGGCCCTGACCGGTGGCTGTGGTCATCCGCTGGCAGCCACGCGCCAATCTATCAAAACCGAGGATTACCCACTGACCGCGCCGATGTTTCTGTATCTGCCCAATCGTCGGTTGCCGCGAATTGGACGACAGTTTCTGGCCTATATCCAAGGCGCCGAAGCTCAGGATGTGATCCGGAATGCCGGTTTCGTAGATCAATCGCCCGAGTTGCTGCCTCTTAGCGCGCAGGGTGATCGGTTGGCAAACGCCGTGGCATCTGGCGCCTCAGAAGTCGGTCTGGACGAATTGCAACGGATGGTCGAAACATTACGGCCGCGATCCCGTTTGTCCTTGTCGTTTCGGTTCGAGGCAGGCTCCTCCCGACCGGACGCGCAATCCAGATCGAACCTGCTCCATCTGGCCCAGCTTTTGGAATCCGGCAAGTTTGATGGACGAACACTGACCTTTGTCGGATTCAGTGACGGAGACGGCGCCGCCACCGCAAACGCCCGGATTGCCGAACTGAGGGCGAAAACCGTCCGAAACGCGGTGCTCGATGCGGTTGAAACCAAAATCGCAGACAGCGTGACGCTTGAAGTTGATGGCTTTGGCGAGGCGATGCCCATGGCCTGTGACGACACTGAATGGGGTCGCAAAATCAATCGCCGGGTCGAAGTGTGGGTCGAGTAACCTTTACAAGTAACCTTCCGAACGAAAACTCAGTTCGTTTGATTTTCCGATGATCAGGTGGTCATGCAGAGTCAGGCCAAGCGCCAGACATACATCCTGAATCCGGTTGGTCATGTCGATATCCGACTGCGAGGGCGTCGGATCGCCCGACGGATGGTTATGCACCAGAATGAGCGCCGAGGCGTTCAGTTCCAACGCCCGTTTCGCTACCTCGCGCGGATAAACAGGCACATGATCAACTGTGCCCTTGGCTTGTTCCTCATCCGCAATCAGGACGTTTTTACGATCCAGATAGAACACCCGGAACTGCTCGGTCTCACGGTGGGCCATTGTGGTGTGACAATAGTCCAGCAACGCATCCCAGCCCGAGATCACGTGCCGTTGCATCACCCGCGCGCGGGCCATGCGATGGGCGCAAGCCTCAAGGATTTTCAGATCAGTGATGACTGTATCACCTACACCCTTGATCTGACGCAGCCGTTCTTCGGGCGCGGTCAGCACGCGGTTGAAATCCCCAAACGTATCCATCAGCGCCCGCGCCAGAGGTTTAACGTCCTGCCTGGGGATGGACCGGAACAGCACCAGTTCCAACAACTCATAATCCGGCATTGCGTCGGACCCACCCGACATGAACCTTTCGCGCAGCCGCTTGCGATGGTCTTTTATATAGGAGGGCAATCGACCACTTGGCAGCGGCTGCGCGGACGCTTCGTCCGTTTCAAACAGCATCGGGGCTTCGGCAAAGGCGTCCTTGGTCATGTACCAACCCTGACGCCGAATCGGTTTCCAAACCGTTAACGCGCTTCACCTGCCATGCGCGCCGTGGCGCGGCGGATGATCAGATGCAGCAGAATCGAAAACACGCCCAAGGTCAGCATCGCGGCAAACATCAGATCGGTCTTGGCGCGCCCATTGGCCAGCAGCATTAGATAGCCCAAGCCTTGAGACGAGCCCACCCACTCGCCAATCACGGCCCCGATGGGCGCATAAACCGCCGCCAGCCGCATCCCCGACGCCAACGAGGGCAGCGCCGCCGGAATGCGGATATGCCACAACACTGCACGCGGGCTGGCCTGCATGGTGCGTGCAAGGTCCAGATAGCCGGGGGGCGTACGCATCAGCCCGTCGAAAAAGGATGAGGTGATCGGGAAATAGATGATCAGCACCGCCATCGCGACCTTGGACCACAGCCCATAACCCAGCCACAGGGTCAGCAACGGGGCCAGAGCAAACACCGGCAGCGCCTGTGTAAAGACCAGCATCGGCTGCACCAACACACGCGCTGCCCGCGAATTGGCCAATTGAAGCGCGGTGATCACGCCGAGAGCTGTGCCGAAAGCCAATCCGATCACCACCTCAACCGCCGTGATCCATGTATGTTCGGCAATCACCCAGCGGTTCTGCCACCATGTCTCAGCCACCAGCGCAGGACCGGGCAGGATGAATTTCGGCAGGCCCGTTAAGCTGACAATCGCCTGCCAAACGGCCAGCGCGAATACAGTTGCGGCAAGGGCGGACAGGATCTTCATGCAGCCTCTCTCAACAACCGCAACAACGCGCCCTGCGTCTCCAGCGTTTCCAGGTCATCCACATGGCGCGGAGCCGGGGCCGAAGGCGGCTCGCAGGGCGTCAGCCCCTGCGCGGTCATCACCACAATAGATTGACCCAAACGCGCGGCCTCGGCCGGATCATGCGTCACCAGCAACACGGTGCGCCCTGCCAGCGCCTCGGCGGCCAGATCCTGCATGTCTGCCCGGGTGCGGGCGTCGAGCGCCGAGAACGGCTCATCCAACAAAACGATGGGGCGATCCTCCATCAACGTGCGCGCCAAGGCCACGCGCTGACGCTGACCGCCAGACAATTCTCCGGGTTTTTTGTTCAGATGATCCTGCAATCGCATCCGCTCGATCAAACGGTCCCGGCGGGCCAGGTCGGGTTTTTCCCCGCGCAGCCGCGCACCCAGAGAAACATTCTGCGCCACCGTCGCCCAAGGCAGCAGTAGATCGTCTTGCGCCATATAGGCGACGCGGCTTGTCACTGGCTGCGCGTCACCGGCAGTGATCTGACCATTGAACGCGGCACCTGTTTCCAACCCCGCGATCAGGCGCAGAACGGTAGTTTTCCCCACACCCGATCCGCCCAGCAGACAAGTCCACTGCCCCGCCCCAAGGGTCAGGGTCAACGGCGCGAACAAGGGCGCGCCGTCGATTGTGGCCGAGCCACTGATGGTCAGATCAGGCGCTTGGGTCACGGGGTCAGCCCCATTTGCCAGAAGTTGACCTCAAGCTCGGTCGCAGTGCGGAAGGTCTGACACAGTCGATCCCAGCGTGGTGAAGCCTCAAAATCTGCCCCAATACGCCGCGTTAGAGCCTGATCCAGCAATTTTCCGACCGCTTGACATGCGCCTTGGTATTCCTCACCGGCATAGGTGTTGATCCAATCGCGATAGGTCTCGGATGTCGCCTCAGCAGCCAGCCGCGCGCCGATCTCACCATAACCCATGACACAGGGCGCAAGGGCGGCCAGCAGGTCCAGCAGATCTCCGCTATACCCGGCCTCTAGCACGAACCGCGTATAGGCCAGATTCTCGGCCCGCTCGGGAGTCGCGAACAGCTCCTCCTGCGAAATCCCGGCCGCTTCGCAGATGCCGATATGCAGCTGCATTTCTTCGGCGACCAGAGCGTTCACGGTGCCCACAGCGGTCAACATCTCGGAATGCGTTTCCGATTTCACCACCGCCAATGCCCAGGCGCGGCTAAAATGGATCAGGAACACGTAATCCTGCCGCAGATAGTGCAGGAACGCCTCACGCGGCAGCGTGCCGTTCTTCATGCCTTCGACGAAGGCGTGGCGGGTATAATCCCGCCACGGCCCTTGCGCCGCATCACGCATCAGCGCGAAGGCTTTGCCGTAGCCGCTCATTGCGCGGTCACATCAATGGTGATGTCACTGACCGGATTGATGCTGTCGATCATGCCGCTGTCTTTCAGGAACGCCTCGAACCGTGCGTACCGACCAGCGTCAAAACCAGCCGGACGCAGGGCGAAACGGGGCAGAGTGTCGACCCATGCGCGCGCATTCAGCTCATCCTGCAGCTCGGGCGAGGTGGCCGCGAAGATCTCCCAGCTTTTTTCCGGGTTGTTGACGATATACTGCGTAGCTTTTTCGGTCGCGGCCAGAAAACGCGCGATCATGTCGGCATCCATGGTTTCGGGGTTGGCCACATAGATCAGCTCATCATAGGGCGGTACGCCTTCTTCCTCGATGTAAAAGCAGCGGCCCGCGACACCTTCGATATCCATTTGGTTCAGTTCGAAATTGCGGAACGCACCGATCACCGCATCCACCTGCCCGGTCATCAGCGACGGCGACAGCGAGAAGTTCACGTTGATCAATTCGATATCGTCCAGCGCCACACCATGGGCATTCAGCATGGCGGTCAGGATCGCTTCTTCCACGCCAGCGACCGAGAAGCCGATTTTTTTACCCTTGAGGTCGGCCAAAGATTTAATCGGACCGTCTTCCAACACCAGCAGGCAGTTCAGCGGGGTCGCAACCAGCGTGCCCACGCGTTTCAGCGGCAGGCCTTCGTGGATTTGCAGGTGCAGCTGCGGCTGGTAGGACACCGCCAGTTCAGCTTGACCTGCTGCCACCAGACGCGGCGGGGCAGAAGGATCGGCGGGCGGGACGATTTCAACCTCAAGCCCCTGCTCGGCGAAATAGCCATTTTCCTGTGCCACGATGATCGGGCCGTGATCGGGGTTGATGAACCAGTCCAGCAGGACGGTCATCTTGTCCTCGGCCCAGGCTGGCGCAGCGGCCAGCAGGGCGATGGCGGTGATCAGTTTCTTCATGTCTCGCGTTTCCTTTTCGCTTACGAGGTCGAGGCCGCGACGAGGACAATCTCGCCCGGCCAATCCGGTTGAATCTTTTCAGCAGCGCGCCATGCGCGCAGACCAGTTGCACAGCACAAGGCCAGTCTTTTGCCTTGTTTAGGCTCTATTTCTTGCAAATTTTCAGGCGAAACGCGCTGCGCGTTCGGATGCGCTGGGATTGCTGCCTCTGCCTCATCGCGCAGCTCGACGATCTGGTCATCCGTGCTGAGTTGGCTGGCTGAGACGAACCGAAAACAGCTATTCGGCTCGGGCGCGGTGTCGAACCGGAAGGTGCTGGTGCGCAGGGTAAGGGCGTCATATTGCACCATCTGCCCCAAGGGCGAGGGCGTGATCCCAAGGATCAGGTTCAGCGCCATCTGTGCCTGCATCGCGCCTATTGTCCCAACGACCGGACCCAGTACACCGGCGGTTGCGCAGCTCGCTCCGCTATCGGGCGCGTCAGGGAACACCGTGCGCAGCGAAGGTGCCCCTCCGCAGAACCCACCAACATAGCCCGATAACCCCAGCACCGAGGCGCTGATCAACGGTTTCCCCTGCGCCAAACAAGTATCGGATAGAATATAGCTGGCCGCATAGCTATCCGCACAATCCAGGATCACATCAGCCTGCGCGACCATATTGGGCGCATTTTCGTTTGTTAGAGCCTGTTTCAGCGCATCAACGTTAATCTCATCATTCAAGCTCCGGCAGCGCTCAGCCGCCACATCAGCCTTGGGTCGACCACAATCCGCCTGCGTAAACAAAGTCTGGCGATGCAGGTTGGACAGATCGACTGTATCCCCGTCCATCATCCTGATCCGCCCGACTCCAGCCCCAGCCAGCAAGGGTAGAACCGGCGCAGCTAACCCTCCGGCCCCGACGACCAACACATGCGCCGCAGACAACCGCGCCTGCCCTTCTGCCCCCACCTCAGGCAGGATGGTTTGGCGGGCATAACGGCTCATCGGGTGGCCTCGATCCATTGGCGCACGCGCGCTTCGGGGTCCGTGTTCAGGGTGATATCTGTCACGACCGAGACGATATCCGCCCCCGCCTGCAAAACGCCCGGCGCGCGTTCGACGCTCATCCCGCCGATCCCGACCAAAGGGATATCGCCCACCCGCGACTTCCATTCGGTGACACGTGGCAGGCCCTGCTGATGCCACTTCATCTTTTTCAAAATGGTCGGATAGACCGGCCCCAGCGCCACATAATCCGGGTCCATGGCCAGAACGCGTTCCAACTCGTCGTCATCATGGGTCGATACGCCCAGCTTCAGCCCAGCCTTGCGAATGGCTTGCAGGTCGGCGTCGTCCAGATCCTCCTGCCCCAGATGAATCCAGTCACAACCCAGATCAATCGCGGCCTGCCAATAGTCGTTCACCACCAGAACCGCGCCATAGTGGCGGCACAGATCGCGCGACAGGGTAATCTGTTCACGCACCACCGCATCGGGCTGATCCTTGACGCGCAGCTGCACCAGTTTGACACCCAATGGCAGCATCCGCCGCAGCCAGTCCGAGTGATCAAAGATCGGGTAAAAGCGGTCGAGGCTCATGACAGAAACGCCTTTCCGATCACAGGGGTCGAGGGTTCGGCCATATCGCGCGCCTCAATCGGGTCGGCCTGATGGGCCAGTTGCCCGGCCTCAATCGCCTGCATCATGGCCTGCGCCATCGCCGGCGGATCACCGGCACGCGCGACGGCCGTGTTCAGCAGAACAGCGTCATAACCCAGCTCCATCGCGCGCGCGGCGTGGCTGGGCAGGCCAATGCCAGCATCAATCACCAACGGCACATCCGGGAATTCCGCCCGCATCGCCCGCAACGCGTATTCGTTGTTCAATCCGCGCCCCGACCCAATCGGCGCGCCCCAGGGCATCAGCACCTCACACCCTGCGGCCAGCAGACGTTCACCCACGATCAGATCGTCGGTGGTGTACGGGAAGACCTGAAATCCATCCTCGGTTAGGATGCGGGCAGCTTCGACCAGTTGGAACACATCCGGTTGCAGACTGTCCGTGTGGCCGATCAGTTCCAGCTTGATCCATTTGGTGTCGAACACCTCACGCGCCATATGAGCGGTGGTCACAGCCTCTTTGACCGTGTGGCACCCGGCGGTGTTTGGCAGGACCAACACGCCAAGATCGCGGATCATCTGCCAAAATGTTTGCCCCGCGCCAGATTCCCGTCGCAGCGACACGGTGGCCACCCCGGCCCCGCTTTCCCGAAACGCCTGCTCCAGAATGGCCGGGCTTGGATATTGCGCCGTGCCCAGCATTAAGGGGTTGGGCAAATCTGTGCCGTAAAACGTTTTCATCCTCAGCCCCCCTGCATCGGTGCGACGACCTCGACCCGGTCGCCATCTACCAGTTCGTGCGCAATGCGCAGGCTCGAAGGAACGAATTCCTCGTTCACCGCCGTTGCGACCCGGCCCGAGAATCCGCATTCAACCAACATTTCCGCCAGCGTCAGAGCCGTTATTTCTCGGGTCTCGCCATTAAGCACGATCTTCATCGACCATCTCCGAATGTTTATTTTCAAGCGCCAGATCGGCCACACCCTGCGCCAGCGCCGGGGCCAGTAGATAGCCGTGGCGATAAAGACCGTTGGCGTAAATCATGTGCCCCAACCGCCGAATACGCGGCAGGTTGTCGGGGAAGGCAGGACGTAGATCGACGCCAATCTCCAGCACCTCGGCCTCGCCGAAGGCCGGGTTCAACGCATAAGCCGCGCTGAGCAGTTCCAGCATAGACCGCGCGGTGATGCGGCTGCTGTCCTCGCTCTCGATCATCGTCGCACCCAGCATGTAGACGCCACCACCACGCGGAACGATGTAAAGTGGCATCCGGGGATGCAGCAACCGCACCGGCCGGGTCAAAGTGACCTCGGGGCAGCGGATCACCAACATCTCACCCTTCACACCTCGCAGATCATGCAAGACCTCGCGCGCGTGCAGCCCCCGGCAGTCAATCGCGTTTTCCAACCGCGAAGGCGCAAGCTTGCGGTGGAACACAACGCCCTGATTCTGCAACTGTCGATACAGGTCATGCAGCGCTTGACGCGGATCAAGATGTGCCTCTTGCGCAAAGTGCAGACCCTTGGGGAAATCATGTAAATCAGGCTCTAACTCAGAGATTTCAGATTGATCGACTTCGACGAATGCTTCAGTCCTACGCGCAAATCGTCGTAAATCAGGCAAGTCGCGCGGATTGGCCACAACCAACGTCCCACACCGTTGCACCTGAGTCCGCGCGGCCCACCAATCCAACGCGGTCTGCCCCAAACGCATCACTGGCTCTTCAGCATTTTCATACTCGCACCATGGGGCTAGCATCCCACCGGCCCACCAAGAACAACCATGCGCTCCGGGTGGCCCGCCGGGGTCAAAAACCTGCACTTGTGCCCCGCGCGAGACCAATTCACTGGCCACAGCCAAACCAGCAACGCCCGAACCTATGACCGACCAGATCGTCACGCAGGCCAAAACTGGTGGAAATGATGCACCGGCCCATGACCATGCCCAATGTTCAAACGATCTGCTTGTGCAATCGCACCCTGCAGGTATTCGTGCGCCTGCGCGACTGCGTTGGGAACTGACAACCCCTTCGCCAATCCCGCCGCAACCGTAGAAGACAATGTGCACCCGGTGCCATGCGTATTTTTGGTTTGACGGCGGGGGGCCGAGAATTCAGCGATCAAGCCCGTCCGATCCATCAAAAGATCGTGGCAGACGTCACCCTTTCCATGTCCCCCCTTCATCAATACGGTCTGAGCCCCAAGGTCGCATAGCCCAAGCCCCTGTTCGATCATCTGTTCTGTAGTCTCCGCGTCCGACAAGCCCAGTAAACATGACGCCTCGGGCAAATTCGGCGTCAGTACAGAAGCACACGGCACCAACACATCACGCAATGTCTGCACCGCGTCCTCAGCCAGCAAGGAGTCACCCGATTTGGCGATCATGACCGGGTCGAGCACAATCGGACCGCCGAACCCAGTGATACTGTCAGCCACGGTTCGGATAATTTCTGGAGTTGCTAGCATCCCGATCTTGATCGCCCCGACATCCAGATCGCTAAGCACGGCCTCAATTTGTGCTGCAATCACATCCAACGGAATACTGTGAACAGCCGTCACCGCCCGCGTGTTCTGCGCCGTGATCGCCGTGATCACGCTGGCGCCATACACTCCAAGAGCAGACATGGCCTTGAGGTCGGCTTGAATGCCGGCCCCCCCTCCACTGTCCGAACCTGCTATCGTCAAGGCAATAGACGCCATATCGTTGCTCCAGATTATCTTGGGCAATCGTGGCGTAGAAAACGTCCATAATTTGGCGACCGTTCCCTCCGCCGGTATTGCCCGGATCAGGTTCGATGGGTTGATGCAATAGCACCTCTCAGCCCCTCACAAGAGGCACCCCAACGGTTGGTGCGGAACATTTCAGGCACGCGAGAAATAATCAAGAGGATTCTGCGAGGCTCTGCCTCACGTTCCGAGCTACTTGTGGCCAGATAAAGTTCGGATCCCCTGCTTCATCTGGCTATAAATATCTCGGGGGAGTCGCCCGGAACGGGCGGCGGGGGCAGAGCCCCCTACCCTGCTTTTCAGCCCTTCATTCCATCCCAGAAAGATTTGACGGATGAGAAAAAGCTTTTGGACTCTGGGTGGTTGTCTTCACCTAAGTCGTCGAACTCTTTCAACAGCTCTTTCTGGCGGCTTGTCAGGTTCACCGGCGTTTCCACCGCAAGTTCAATGAACATGTCCCCTACACCACCACCGCGCAACGCGGGCATACCTTTACCACGCAGGCGCATCTGACGGCCAGACTGGCTGCCAGCTGGAATCTGAACGCGACCACGCCCGCCATCGATGGTGGGGACTTCGATCGACCCACCCAGGGCTGCTTTGGCCATGCTGACAGGTACGCGGCAATAGAGGTTCACGCTGTCACGCTCGAACAGTTTATGGTCCGACACTTCGACGAAGATGTACAGATCACCCGGAGGACCACCCCGCATTCCAGCCTCACCCTCGCCCGCTAGGCGAATGCGCGTACCGGTTTCGACACCAGCCGGAATATTGACCGACAGGGCGCGTTCTTTTTCCACGCGACCCGCACCGCCACAGGATTTACAGGGGTTCTTGATGATCTGACCCAGACCCGAACAGGTCGGACAGGTGCGTTCCACCGTGAAAAAGCCCTGCTGCGCACGGACCTTACCCATGCCCGAACAAGTGGGGCAGGTCGTGGGTTCTACACCACCTTCCGCACCCGAGCCATCACAGGCCGAGCAGGCCACAGCGGCAGGCACGTTGATGGTTTTTTGCAGACCCGAGAACGCCTCTTCCAGCGTCACGCGTAAGTTATAGCGCAGGTCCGAGCCGCGCGCCGCGCGACGTCCACCGCCTCCGCCACGTTGGCCGCCCATGAAATCGCCGAACAGATCGTCGAACACGTCGGAAAACGCGCTCGAGAAATCGCCCTGACCAAAGCCGCCGCCAGGACGGCCGCCACCGGTGCCGTTTTCAAAGGCCGCGTGGCCGAAACGGTCATAGGCTGCCTTGCGCTCGGCGTCCTTCAGGATGTCGTAAGCCTCGTTCGCTTCTTTGAACTGGGCCTCAGCGTCCGGGTTGTCCTTGTTGCGGTCGGGATGCAATTCCTTGGCCTTCTTGCGAAAACCCTTCTTGATCTCATCCGCCGATGCGCCCTTGGGTACGCCGAGCACATCGTAGTAGTCGCGTTTTGACATCAGTATGTCCTTCTGCCTCAACGTAAATGGGCCGGCCCGGAGAACGGACCGGCCCGAATTGGCCCGGTGAGCCGTTAGTTACGTTTGTCGTCGTCCAGATCTTCGAACTCGGCGTCGACAATGTCATCATCGCCCGGTGCGGCATCGGCTGCGGCCGGTTCATCTTCGCCATCTTCAGCTTGCGCCTTGTAGATAGCTTCGCCCAGCTTCATCGCGGCTTCGGTGACGTTCTGAATGCCAGACTTGATCTTGTCGGCGTTTTCAGTTTCCAGCTCGTCCTTCAACGCGGCAATCGCCAGTTCGATGGCTTCGATGGTGGTCGGGTCGACCTTGTCGGCATGCTCTTCCATCGACTTCTCGGTCGAGTGGATGAGGCTTTCCGCCTGGTTCTTGGCATCGACCAGCTCGCGGCGTTCCTTGTCGGCTTCCGCGTTCTCTTCGGCGTCCTTGACCATCTTTTCGATATCGTCGTCCGACAGACCGCCCGAGGCCTGAATGGTGATCTTCTGTTCTTTGCCGGTGCCTTTGTCCTTGGCCGAAACCGAGACAATGCCGTTGGCGTCGATGTCGAAGGTCACCTCGATCTGAGGCATGCCGCGCGGTGCGGGTGGGATATCTTCGAGGTTGAACTGACCCAGGATCTTGTTGTCCGCAGCCATTTCACGCTCACCCTGGAACACGCGGATGGTTACAGCGTTCTGGTTGTCTTCGGCCGTCGAGAAGACCTGAGACTTTTTGGTTGGGATGGTCGTGTTGCGGTCGATCAGGCGGGTAAACACGCCGCCCAGCGTCTCGATGCCCAGCGACAGCGGGGTCACGTCCAGCAGAACCACATCTTTGACGTCGCCTTGCAGAACACCGGCCTGAATAGCGGCGCCCATGGCAACCACTTCGTCCGGGTTCACGCCTTTGTGGGGCTCTTTACCGAAGAACTTGGTGACCTCTTCGATCACTTTCGGCATCCGGGTCATACCACCGACCAGAACAACCTCATCCACGTCGCCAGCCGACAGGCCCGCGTCTTTAAGGGCCGCCTGGCAAGGCTTCATCGACTTCTTGATCAGGTCGCCAACCAGCGATTCCAGCTTGGCACGGGTCAGCTTCATGACCATGTGCAGCGGCTGGCCGTTGGCACCCATCGAGATAAACGGCTGGTTGATTTCGGTTTGCGAGGTCGAGGACAGCTCGATCTTGGCTTTCTCAGCGGCTTCTTTCAGACGCTGCAGGGCCATCTTGTCTTGCGACAGGTCGACACCGTGTTCCTTTTTGAACTCATCCGCCAGGTAGTTGACGATGCGCATGTCAAAGTCTTCACCACCCAGGAAGGTGTCGCCGTTCGTCGATTTGACTTCGAACAGACCATCGTCGATTTCCAGGATGGTCACGTCGAAGGTACCGCCACCAAGGTCATAAACCGCGATGGTTTGGGTTTCTTCCTTGTCCAGACCATAGGCCAGAGCAGCCGCTGTCGGTTCGTTGATGATCCGCAGCACTTCCAGACCGGCGATTTTACCGGCATCTTTGGTGGCCTGACGCTGAGCATCGTTGAAATAGGCGGGAACAGTAATAACCGCCTGTGTGACTTCCTCACCCAGATAGCTTTCTGCGGTTTCCTTCATCTTGCCCAGAGTGAAGGCCGAGATCTGGCTTGGGGAGTACTTTTCACCGCGGGCTTCGACCCACGCGTCGCCGTTACCGCCATTGACGATGTTGTACGGCACCATTTTCTTGTCTTTTTCGACTTCGGCATCATCCACGCGACGACCGATCAGACGCTTGACGCCAAAGATCGTGTTGTCGGGGTTGGTGACCGCCTGACGTTTTGCAGGCTGACCGACCAGTCGCTCATCTTCGGTGAAGGCGACGATCGAGGGCGTGGTCCGCGCCCCTTCGGCGTTTTCGATGACCTTCGGCTGCGAGCCGTCCATGATAGCCACGCACGAGTTGGTGGTTCCCAAGTCAATCCCGATTACTTTACTCATATGTTCGATCCCTTTCTCTTCAAGGCGATGTCCCGAGGCCGGGACCCGTTATGGCATCCCTGCCTCGATCTCAATTGCGCAATGGCCCTACACCATGACGCGTCCCGGCGTATATAAGGGCGAGACCAAAAGCCTGCAAGCGGTGTAAATCGCAGGTTTTCGGGAATCTGTGGCCTTTTTTGCAAGGTTTTGGCAAGGATTGGGGAATCTTGGATGGCACGGCTGCTTTTGCGCGATTTCGATATACGAAAAGCTTATCTGGACGGGCACGCTCAGGCGCAACTGGTCGATCTGCTGCGGCCGATTCTGAAATCTGCGCCATTGTTTCGACCAACTACGGCTTCGGGCAAGGAAATGTCAGTCCGCATGACATCCGCCGGATCTTTGGGATGGGTATCAGATAAAGCGGGATATCGGTATCAGGATCTGCACCCTAAAGGCATGTCATGGCCTGCTATCCCCGACCCCATCCTTGATATCTGGCGGGACCTCGCATCATCCGAACGCGATCCCGATTGCTGCCTGATCAACTACTACGGCGAAGGAACGCGCATGGGGCTTCATCAGGACAAGGACGAGGCGGATTTTTCATGGCCCGTTCTGTCTGTCTCACTGGGTGACGACGCGCTGTTTCGCATCGGCAACACCACCCGCGGCGGCAAGACCGAGTCGATCTGGCTGAACTCGGGTGATGTCGTAATCATGGGCGGACCTGCGCGCCTGGCCTATCATGGCATAGACCGAATTAGGTTCGGTTCATCCCGGTTGCTGCCCAAAGGGGGGCGGATCAATCTGACCTTGCGTGTCGCACGTTAACTGCGGGCACCCCAGCTTTGCGAGATATGCTGGCGTGTAAAGAAAATGCCCAGCAGCCCGATCAGCAGCAAGACAAGACCGACCCACAGCGGGTACTCCCAACTTGTGTTGCGCGGAAAGTAGTTGCGAAACACAAACCCGCGGCACTGATCAATAATGTGAAACAGCGGGTTCCAGATGAACATCAATAAAGTAAACCCTCCCAAACTGTTTGCTACAAACATCTTGCCCGAGAAAATCATGTTCATACGCCGGTACACGGTCGAGGAAATGGACACAAAAGTTGGCAGCCAAGGCTTCAGCGCCATGAACACAACGCCTACAGCGCATCCCGTGAACCATGCCAAAACCAGCATATAGAACGCACCACCAGGATCTTGCACCTCAAGCGGTTCGATCGCGACGTGGTATACAAACAGGATCACCAGGATCGAAACGAGCTGAGTGTATAATGTCCCAAAGGCCGCTGCCAAAAGCGATACCATCATGTTCATCGGAGAATGCAACATCATCGGATTGTTGCCCGTTGAAACCCCAGACACACCACTGACAGACTTCACATGGGTCAGAAACAGAAATACCCCGGACAACAAAAACAGGATCGGGTTACCGCGAATCTTTGCAACACCCGTAATTTTACCGACCAAGGTCATGATCAGATAGAACACCGTGACCAGCGCAAGAATTTGCACAATGTTCATAATTACGGCCAGCACAGCATTCGACCGCTGCGAACGGATGCTGCGCACGACCGCATGATAGATCAGCTCAAGTGTGGTAAATGCACCGCCCACCAGCGATTTATTTCGCTCAAAATAAAACACGTACGCACTCTTTCCCGCTGAATCGCCTGCAATTTGCCACGAATTTCTTGCCGTTCCGTAACCGGCGCATCATAAGGCCGTCAGAATTTTCGATCAACAAATCACTGGAACGGAGCATTGTTGTGACCTACGACGCCCTCATCCCTGTCATTCGACGCCTCGCCTTGGAAGCTGGCGACAAGATCATGGAGATTTATGAGGCAGATGATTTCGACGTCAAAGTCAAATCCGATGCCAGCCCCGTGACCGAAGCGGATGAGGCTGCAGACGCTCTGATTTCGGCCGGGTTGCGCGCTGCGTTTCCCGATATTCTGCTGGTTACCGAGGAACAGGCCGCCTCGCATTCGGAGAAAGGCGAAACGTTCCTGATCGTTGACCCGCTGGACGGGACCAAGGAATTCATCAACCGGCGCGGCGATTTTACGGTAAATATCGCTTTGGTCGAGAATGGCGTGCCGACGCGCGGCGTTGTCTATGCACCCGCTAAAGGGCGCATGTTCTATACCCAACCGAATGGCCAATCGGTCGAGGAAACCGGCACGTTGGACAAGGCACAAGCGGGGGATGTGACACCGATATCAGTCTCTAAACCAGACAATTCGGCGCTGATGATCGTGGCGTCGAAGTCGCACCGGGATCAGGCGACCGAGGATTACATCAACAAATATCAGGTCAAGGACAGTAAAAGCGCGGGCTCGTCGCTAAAATTCTGTCTGGTCGCAACGGGCGAAGCAGACCTCTACCCCCGCGTCGGCCGTACGATGGAATGGGACACCGCCGCAGGCCACGCTGTTCTGGCCGGTGCGGGCGGACACGTGGTGCGGTTCGACGATAATTCCCCCCTGACCTACGGCAAGGACGGCTATGCAAACCCGTTCTTCATCGCCTACGCTCCGGGTGTTGAGCTGAAGGAGGCCTGATGTCTGTTCTCATCGCTATTCCCGCCCGCTACGCCTCGACCCGCTATCCAGGCAAACCGCTGGTACCGCTGACCGGGGCTAGCGGCAAAGCCATGACCCTGATCGAACGGTCCTGGCGCGCGGCCTGTTCGGTGTCGGGCATCGACAAGGTGGTTGTCGCCACCGATGATGACCGCATCCGCGCCGCGTCCGAGGCGTTCGGGGCCGAGGTCGTGATGACCTCGGACACTTGCCAGAACGGCACCGAACGCTGCGCCGAAACCCATGCCAATCTGGGCGCGGGCTTTGACATTGTGGTCAACCTGCAGGGCGACGCGCCCCTGACGCCGCATTGGTTTGTCGAGGATCTGATCGCGGGCCTGCGCGCCGCGCCCGATGCCGGGGTCGCCACACCGGTGCTGCGCTGCGATGGCGATGCGCTCAACAGCCTGCTGAACGACCGCAAACACGGGCGGGTCGGTGGCACCACCGCCGTGTTCGCCGCCGATCACAGCGCGCTGTATTTCTCGAAAGAGGTGGTGCCCTATACCGCGCAGACCTATGCGGGCCCGGACGACACCCCGGTGTTTCACCATGTGGGCGTCTATGCCTATCGCCCCGATGCGCTGGCCGCCTATCCCACTTGGCCCGTTGGCCCGCTGGAGCAGCTGGAGGGGCTTGAACAGCTGCGCTTCATGGAAAACGGCCGCAAAGTTCTGTGCGTCGAGGTTGAGGCCAAAGGCCGCCAGTTCTGGGAGCTGAACAACCCGCAGGACGTGCCCAAGCTGGAACAGATGATGGCCGAGATGGGCCTGGATTGAATAAAACGGCCGCTGGCGTGTTTATCCAACAGGAACTAAACACGCCCGGTTTCGAAAACTGGATACTGAATTGACGCATATTCTTGTCACCGGCGGGGCCGGATATATTGGATCGCATGCCTGCAAGGCGCTGGCGCAGGCCGGCTATACACCTGTGACCTATGACAACCTGATCACCGGTTGGCAGGACGCGGTGAAATTCGGGCCCTTTGAACAGGGCGACCTGCTGGACCGCGCCCGGCTGGATGAGGTTTTTGCCAAGCACCAACCCGCCGCCGTGATGCATTTCGCCGCCCTCAGCCAGGTGGGTGAGGCGATGTCCGAGCCTGGTAAATACTGGACCAACAACGTCACCGGCTCGCTATCCCTGATCGAAGCCGCGGTCGCCGCGGGTTGCCGGAACTTTGTGTTCTCATCGACCTGCGCGACCTACGGCGAGCACGACAATGTGGTGCTCGATGAAGACACCGCGCAATTGCCGCTGAACGCCTATGGGGCCTCAAAACGGGCGATCGAGGATATCCTGAGGGATTTCGAAGCCGCGCATGGGCTGAACCACGTGATTTTCCGCTATTTCAACGTGGCGGGTGCGGACCCCGATGGCCAAGTGGGCGAATTCCACCGCCCTGAGACCCACCTGATCCCTTTGATGCTGGATGCCATTGACGGCAAGCGCGACGGGCTGACTGTGTTCGGCACCGATTATGATACGCCCGACGGGACTTGTATCCGCGACTACGTGCATGTTTGCGATCTGGTGGATGCCCATGTGCTGGGGCTGAATTGGCTGGAACAGGGCAAGGGCAGCCGGGTGTTCAATCTGGGCACCGGCTCGGGCTTTTCGGTGATGGAGGTGATCGGCCACTCCAAAGCCGTCACCAACCGCGAGGTGCCCTATTCCATCGGCCCACGCCGGGCTGGAGACTGCACCAAACTGGTTTCAGGGTCCGTCCGGGCCGGGGAGGAACTGGGCTGGTCGCCGGAAAGATCCACGTTAGAGACTATGATTGGCGACGCTTGGCGGTGGCACCAAAACGGCAATTACGAGAAATGAGCTTTTGGTGACCGATCCCGCACCCGATAACCTTCCGCCCATCAGTTGGACGCAGAAGTATCGGTTGCGGCTGAAACGGAGGCGGCTGTTGTGGCGATCCTTTCGCAGTCGCCACGATCTAACGGCCCTGGCAAACCGGACTGCTGGGATCGGACAAGACGCAATTTTGGCCTTTACCACTCTGCGCAACGAGATCACCCGTCTGCCCTGGTTCCTGCGCCATTATCGCGCGCTGGATGTTGACCACTTTCTGATCGTGGACAATGGCAGCGATGACGGCTCGGTCGAGCTGCTGCGCGACCAAACGGATGTTTCGCTATGGCAAACGCAGGCCAGCTATCGTGCGTCGCGCTTCGGCTTGGATTGGCTGACATGGTTGCAAATGCGCTATGGTCACGGGCACTGGACCTTGATGGTGGATGCCGATGAACTGCTTGTCTATCCTGACTACGACACCCGGACCTTGCACGACCTGACCGCATGGCTGGACGCAAGGGGACAGCGCTCTTTTGGTGCTTTGATGCTGGACCTGTACCCCAAAGGCCCGCTGGGTGCCGAACCTTATAACTCTGAAACCGACCCAACCGACCTGCTGAGCTGGTTCGATCCGGCGCCTTACAGATCACGAAGGCAGTCGCCTTTAGGTAATCTCTGGGTGCAGGGCGGTGTGCGGGAGCGCATGTTCTTTTCAAATAAGCCGGACCGATCCCCAACCCTGAACAAGATTCCACTAATACGTTGGTCGCGGCGGTATGCCTTTGTAAACTCTTGCCATTCCGCATTACCCCGAGACTTGAATGCCACCTACAACGGGCCGAATAACCAAACCCCATCCGGGGTATTGCTGCATACGAAATTCCTGCCCGAGATCGTCGAAAAGTCGCAGTCCGAAAAGACCCGCCGACAGCATTTCCACGATCCAGATCAATTTGGTGACTACTATGACGGGATAGCCGATCGGCCGACTCTCTGGACCTCTCAATCCGCACGCTACACGGGTTGGAAAACGTTGCAACAAGCCAAACTGATGGGTCTAATTGAGTGGGAAACCGCCACTGGGGCTAACGACTTGTAAATGCATTGCTTTGATACATGAAAAAATGGCATAACTCGACAATCACCCGGCACCACTCTGGCACATCCAGGCCCCGGGGATGCTCGCGTAAATCAAAAGGTTGGGCGGTCACGTGAGCCTGTTGGATTCTTACCGAATGAGACTGCGGCGCAAGCGCCGTATTTTGCGCTGCGCTCGAAAACGACGCGATCTTTCGACCGTCTCGAACAACACTGGTAAGATCAAACGCCGCGACACCCTGCTGATGAGCGTGGTGCGGAATGAAAAAATCCGCCTTCCTTATTTTCTGGAATATTATCGTAAGCTGGGTGTGAACCATTTTCTTTTCGTGGACAATGACAGTGACGATGGCACGGCCGAGTTCCTGGCCGCGCAGCCGGATGTTTCGGTCTGGCATACAAACGCCAGCTATCGGCGCGCGACCTTCGGGATAGATTGGTCGAACTACCTTTTGCGCAAATATGCCCATGGACACTGGGTTCTGACCGTGGACCCGGATGAGTTTTTTATCTACCCGTTTTGCGACACGCGGCCGCTGCGGGCACTGACAGATTGGCTGGACGGATGCGCCGTTCGCAGCTTTGGCACGATGCTGCTGGATATGTACCCGCGTGGCCCGGTCGATGCACAGGTTTATACCGAAGGGCAGGATCCGTTCGAAATTGCCCGTTGGTTCGATTCCGGCAATTACATGATCACCCGGAACCCGGAATACGGGAATCTATGGATTCAAGGCGGGCCGCGGGCACGGGTGTTCTTTCGCGATACCCCGTCAAAGGCGCCAGCGCTTAACAAAATCCCGCTGGTGAAATGGGATCGTCGCTATGCTTATGTCAGCTCGACTCATTCGCTGCTGCCACGAGGTTTGAACCAGGTCTATGACGAATGGGGCGGCGAAAAGGCCAGCGGCGCGCTGCTGCACGCAAAACTGATCAATACGCTGGGGGAAAAAGCCCGCGAAGAAATGGGCCGTCGCCAGCATTATCGCAAATCCGGCGAATATCAGGCTTATGCGCAGGGCCTGGACGAGCAGCCCGTCTTTTGGTGCACGTGGTCCGAGAAGTACATCAACTGGCGACAGCTTGAGATTCTGGGTCTTATGTCCAAGGGAAACTGGGCATGAGCAATCTGGGCGTCGTCATGCTGGTACACACGGCTCTGCACCGGGCCGAGCAGGTTGCGCGGCATTGGACGGCGTCGGGATGCCCCGTCGTGATCCACGTGGATCAGAACGTGTCAGATCAGGTCTTTTCCGATTTTGTGGCTTCTTGTGACGACAATCCACTTATCCGGTTCTCCAGACGTCACAAATGTCCGTGGGGCAGTTGGGGTCTTGTCGAGGCGTCGCAGGCAGGGGCCGAACTGATGCTGGACGCGTTCCCAGATGTTCACCATGTTTACCTGTCCTCGGGCGCTTGCCTACCTTTGCGACCAGTACCTGAACTGATCGAGTACCTCGCGCAACGCCCCAGAGTGGATTTCATCGAAAGTGCAACCACGGCAGACGTAAGCTGGACAATTGGCGGCCTGGATCAGGAACGCTTTACGCTGCGATTTCCGTTTTCATGGCGCAGGCATCGCAAACTGTTTGATGCCTATGTCAAATTGCAACGCGCACTGGGAATGCGTCGCAGCATTCCCGAGGGGCTGGTTCCGCATATGGGTAGCCAATGGTGGTGTCTGACACGCCAGACCCTGTCCGCAATTCTGCAAGACCCCAAACGCAAGGTCTATGATCGCTATTTCCGGCGGGTGTGGATCCCGGACGAAAGCTATTTCCAAACACTCGCCCGATTGTATTCCACACATATCGAAAGCCGGTCATTGACCTTGTCCAAGTTCGATTTCCAAGGTCGTCCGCATATATTCTACGACGACCATTTACAGCTTTTACGGCGGTCCGATTGTTTTGTGGCCCGCAAGATTTGGTGCAATGCCGACCGCTTGTATCAGACCTTTCTGACCAAACAGAGCAGCGCAGTCACTCCGGCTGAGCCAAGCCCCGGCAAGATCGACCGAGTGTTTTCCAAAGCGGTCGAGCGTCGCACGCACGGGCGGGATGGCTTGTACATGCAAAGCCGCTTTCCCCGGCATGGCAGCGAGAACGGTCTGACGTGTTTTCCCTACTCAGTGTTTCAGGGCTTTACGGAACTGTTCGACGATTTTGAAAGCTGGCTGACGGATACGACTGGTGCACGCGTCCATGGCCATCTCTTTGCCCCGGAACGTGCCCAGTTTTCGGGGGGTGAGACGATCTCGAATGGCGCACTCAGCGACTGCGCGACTTTGCGGGATTATAACCCAACCGCCTTCCTGTCTAATCTGATCTGGAACACGCGCGGCGAGCGCCAGTGTTTTCAATACGGACCTCGCGACACGCAGTCGCTTAATTGGTTTCTGGCGCGCGACAAGAATGCTCAGATTTCGGTCGTGACCGGGGCGTGGGCCATATCTCTGTTTCGGTCAAATATGAATTTTTCGGATATCCGGGCCGAGGCCGCGCGCCTTCAGCAGATCGAAACCAAGCAGCTCGAGGTTCTGAACTCGGTCTGGACCAAAGCGCGGGTACGAACGTGGTCACTGGCTGAATTCGTCGAATCCCCCATGGAACCCCTGCAAACTGTGGCAGACGAAATTGGAATGCAGACCCAAGCCCACCTGACGACCGCGCCGACGATGGTTGACCTGAGCGGCTTTGGACAGTTTCTGCAGAACCTAAAAAACCAAGGAATGCACCCTTACCTGATGGGCGATTTTCCTGCTGATGATGTGTTCGGCAAACGGACAAGACCCTATCACAAACCCTATCTGGTGCAGTGACCACTTATGCAGCCCCGTTTCGACTATTTTGTCATCCTTGCCGCCATGCGCACCGGCTCCAACCTGCTCGAGGCGAACCTGAACGCACTGGATGGTGTCACAAGCCATGGCGAGGCGTTCAATCCCCATTTCATCGGACGCGTTAAATCGGACACGCTTTTGGACATTTCGTTGGACGAACGGGACGCCGACCCGTCACGCCTGCTGGAAGCAATCAGGATTGCACCCGGCGAAATGAATGGGTTTCGTTTTTTCCAAGGGCATGATTCCCGCGTGTTAGAGCCTGTTTTGAGCGATCCCCGTTGCGCCAAGATCATCCTGACGCGTAATCCGTTGGACAGTTTCATTTCCCTGCAGATAGCGCGGGAAACCAAGCAATGGCAGTTAAAGAACGTAAAACGCCGGCGCGAAGCTCAGGTTGAATTCGATCCTCACAGCTTTAGGGACTATCTGGACCAGCAGCAGGATTTTCAGCTGTTTTTGCTGCACCATTTGCAGGCAAGCGGCCAAACGGCCTTCTACATCTCGTATGATGACCTGCATCGTCTTGAAACTCTGAACGGTCTGGCCAAGTGGTTAGGTGTGGAAAGTCGCTTGTCCCGGATCGACGACACGCTCAAGCCGCAAAACCCCGAGCCGCCTCTGGCCAAAGTCACCAACCCTGACGAGACCGAGCAATCCCTGCACGGGCTGGACTATTTCAATCTGCATCGCACACCCAATTTTGAACCTCGAAGAGGGCCGGCGGTCGCCAATTACGTTGCAGCACCGAACACGCGAGTGATGTATTTGCCAGTTCGCGGAGGTGTCGAGGATCGGGTTAAGGCGTGGTTGGCCAAACTCGACGGGGTGTCGCCCGAGGATCTGTTGACGAACCAGAACCGCAAGCAAACCCGGCACTGGCTTCAGTCCAACAAAGGGCATCGTAAGTTCACCGTTGTGCGCCATCCTTTGGCCCGCGCACATTCGGTGTTTTGCAGGTACATCCTCAGTACCGAACCTGGCGCCTATCTGAAGATACGCAACATACTGCGCAACCGGTTCAAAATCCCGATCCCGGGACATGTGCGCGCTGAAACCTATTCACTGGATCAACACCATGAAGCGTTCAGCGCGTTTCTGGTGTTTCTGCGCCAAAACCTCGCCGGGCAAACCCCTGTTCGAGTGGATGGCGTCTGGTGCAGTCAGGCACAAGTCCTTGAGGGGATGGCGTCGTTCGCTCTGCCCGATCTGATCTTACGCGAAGATGAAATGACCAAAGCGCTTCCTGATCTGGTGCGAGAGATGGGTCATGATGCCCCACCCATGCCGGATACAGCCCCCGATGACGCGCCATTCACATTGGCCGAAATTTACGACGAAACACTCGAAACGCTGGCAGAGGATGCCTACCAGCGCGACTATATGCAATTCGGGTTCGGAGGATGGAAACCGGCTACGGGCGCAACGTGATAGTCGTGCCGCGATTCACCATCGCATAGATCTCTTCGATCTCTTCGTTAGTGACCGCGATGCAACCCGCCGTCCAATCTTCTGTTTTCTTTGCCCGTTTACGCTCGGCCCGCTTGTTGGGTTGGCCGTGGATAAAGATGTCTCCGCCCGGATCAACACCGGCCGCCTTGGCCTGAGCCACATCCTGCGAGTTGGGATAGGAAATACCCAACGACAGGTGATAACGGCTGTTGGGATTGCGGCGATCAATCAGATACGTGCCTTCCGGCGTGCGTCCGTCACCGCGCTTGGTCTTGGTGCCCCGCGGAGCAAAGCCAAGGTCGACCTTGTATTCCTTCAGGACATGTTCGTTATGAAGAAGATAAAGTTTACGTGCACCCTTGTTGATCACTAATGAGGTGACCTCGGGCCCGTCATAGGTCAGAAACCTTGGGCTGGCCGACGCGCAGGCCGAAAGGCCCAGCGTTGCTACAGCACCCATTCCAAATGCTCGACGATCCATGTTTCACTGCCTGCTGCTCTGTTTTTTTCAAGGATTATGCCAGAATCGGCAAAAACTGAAATCACTTTTTGATGTCCGAGTGCTCAATTAAACGGCGCTCGATGCTTTCCAGCCGCTCCAGAACCTCATCGCGGTAGGCGTCGGTTTTAACCTCATCCTCGGCATGGTGGGCATCCTGCATCGAATTCACGATCAGACCGACCAGCAGGTTCACCACGGCGAATGTCGTGACCATGATGAAGGGCACAAAGAACAACCAGGCATAGGGGTACACCTCCATCACCGGGCGGACGATACCCATCGACCAGCTTTCCAGCGTCATGATCTGGAACAACGTGTAGGCCGACAGACCCAGATCACCGAACCACTCGGGAAAGCTGTAGGAAAACAGTTTGGTCGAGATCACGGCCCCGATATAAAACAGGATCGCCATCAGTAGGAACACACTGGCCATGCCCGGCAACGCCGAGATGAAGCCTTCCACCACTCGGCGCAGGCTCGGCGCAACGGATATTACCCGCAACACCCGCAGAATTCGCAGTGCCCGCAGCACCGACAGGGCACCCGCACTCGGGACAAGAGCGATGCCCACGATGATGAAATCGAAGATATTCCAGCCGCTTGTAAAAAACCTGCGGCCCGTTGCGACCAGCTTCATCGCGATCTCAGCCACAAAGATCGCAAGACACAACTTATCCAGAGTTACGATCAGGGGGCCCGCAGCCTCCATCAGCGTGGGTGAGGTCTCCATCCCCAAAAGCACCGCATTGAACAGGATGACCCCGGTGATGAATTTCCCAAACCATGGGGCTTCGATGATGGTCAGCAGGCGCTGAGTGATCCCCATTGGGATGGTCTCCTGTGCGGTTAGGGGTTCAGGGTGAACCGGGCGGCAAGTTCGGTGTGGGACGACCATCGAAATTGGTCAACCACCTGTACCCATTCAAGGGTGTATCCCGCGTTAACCAGCGTCTTTGCGTCGCGGGCAAAAGTCACCGGGTTGCACGAAACATAGGCAATCACCGGACGTTTGGCCTGCGCCAGCTCAGCAGTTTGCGCCTCGGCCCCGGCGCGGGGCGGGTCGATGACCACGGCGTCATAGGATTTCAGCTCATCGGGCATCAAAGGGCGGCGGAATAGGTCGCGCGCCTCGGTCGTGACTTTCTTGAGGCCCTGCGCCCGCCGCCAGCCCTGATCCAGTGCCTCGGTCATGGCGGATTCGCCTTCGACGGCATGCACTTCGGCGGCTTCCGCCAGCGGCAGAGAGAAGGTTCCGCTGCCCGCAAACAGGTCAACGATCCGCTTTGCCCCTTGCGTGGCCTGCGAAACCGCCTGTAACAGAGCCTGTTCTCCGTATTTCGTGGCCTGCAGAAACGCGCCGGGGGGCGGGACGACCGCCGCTTTGCCGAACCGTTGAACGGGGGGTTGGCGCATGGCGATGACTTCACCATCCCAACTAAGACGGGCGAGGCCATGTTTCTCGGTTGCTTGCGCCAGGGCCAGCTCCAGCGGGCCGTCCAGCGGTTTACCACCTTTCACGGCCACATCCAGCCCGCCCTCGGACAGGGTCAGGGTAACGGCCAAAACTCCCTTTCGGCTGCCACCCAACAGGGCCAACGCCTCGGCCACGGGGATCGCAGCGATCAGGTCCGGATCCAGCAGGTGACAATCAGGTATCTCGGTGATGGTATCAGACGCGCGTCCATGGAATCCCGCAAGCGTGCCCTTTTTCGTCCGCCGCACGGCGACGGTGGCCCGCCTGCGCGAACGTTCCGGCGAGGTGTGAATGGGCCGCGTCGGCGCATCGAGCCCCTGCGCGGCCAGCGCGTTGCGCACCACATCCACTTTCCACCCAGCGACAAAATCGTCTGACGCGTGCTGCAGCTGACACCCGCCGCACGCCTTGTAGTGGCGGCACGGCGCCTTGACACGCTGGTCCGAGGGGGTTTCGACCCGGATATCTTGCAAAAACTGACCGTCCACCGTGCCGCTAACCACCTCACCCGGAAGGGTACGCGGGGCATAGACAGGGCCTTCGGCGATGCCATCGCCCTGATGACCAAGGCGGATTATGGTGAATTGCTGCGTCATGGGGGCCTGATACCGGGGGTTTGCGCGCAACAAAAGCCCTTTGGGCCCTTATTCTGCCGCCTCTGCCTGAATGAACCCACCGGACTGGCGATGCCAGAACCGGGCATACAGGCCGCCTTGCTCTAACAGGGCCTCATGGGTGCCGGTTTCCACGATCCGGCCCTGATCCAGAACCACGATCCGGTCCATCTCGCTGAGCGTTGACAGGCGGTGCGCGATTGCCAGCACGGTCTTGCCCTGCATCACCCGGTGCAACGCGGTTTGAATCGACGCCTCAACCTCGGAATCCAATGCCGACGTCGCCTCATCCAACACCAGAATCGGCGCGTCCTTCAGAATGGCGCGGGCCAGAGCGATCCTCTGCCGTTGCCCGCCCGACAATTTCACCCCCCGCTCACCCAGATGCGCGTCATATCCTGTGCGGCCATGGGCGTCCTGTAGCGACAGGATGAACTCATGCGCTTCGGCTTTTTGAGCGGCTGCGATCATATCCTCCTCGGACGCGTCCGGGCGGCCGTACAGAATATTCTCGCGCGCGGATCGGTTGAACATCGCAGTTTCCTGCGTGACCATGCCGATTTGACTGCGCAGGCTGTCCTGAGTGACCTGGCTGATATCCTGCCCATCAATCGAAATCGCGCCTTTTTCCCCATCATAGAGCCTGAGTAGCAGCGAAACCAAGGTTGATTTACCCGCGCCGGATGCGCCGACAATGCCCAGTTTCTCGCCCGCGTGAACGGTCATATTCACATCGGACACACCGCCCACATCGCGGCCATAGGCAAAGCTGACATGGTCAAAGGCGATCCAGCCCTCGGGCACGCGAAGGACGGTCGCGTCTGGCGCATCCTCGACCCGGTCGCGCTTGGCCAGAGTGTTCATGCCGTTCTCGACCTCACCCACATTGGCATAAAGGCCCATCAGCGTGAAACTGACCCAGCCGGTCATCTGCGAAATGCGGATCGAGACCGCACCCGCCGCCACAATATCCCCTGCTGTCGCGATCCCATTGCGCCACAGCATCAGCGTGACGCCCAAGAGCAGAACCGGCAGAACCCCGGCCAGTACCATAAGGATCAGCCGGAAACTGGCCGACAGCTTGCCGAAGGCCAGCATCTTTTCCCGCAGATCGACCATCGCGTTTCGTGCGGCCTGATCCTCGAAAGCGGAATGGGCGAAGAGCTTCACAGTTTTGATATTGGTTATCGTGTCGACCACCTGCCCCGACACCATCGCCCGCGCCCCGGCCCGTGCCGCCGACCGCACGCGGATGCGCGGCAGATACCAGCGGATCAGCAGGAAATAGACCACCAGCCAAGCGGCAAAAGGAAGGATCACCAGCGGATGAATAGACCCTAGCAAAAGCAAAGAGCCCACAAGCGAGGCCAGTGCAAACACAATCGCACTAATCGTTTCCGACACGACAGAGGCCAACGCGTTCGAGGTCTGCATCTGCTTCTGCGCGATCCGGCCTGCGAAATCGTCGTCGAAATAGGTCACAGACTGACCCAGAGTCCAGCGGTTCAGCTTGGCCAGAACCAGCGGCGGAATGTTGGGCATGACGATGTAGTTGTTCGAAAAGGCCGACAGCCCGAAAAACACCGGACGCAGCAGCATGAAAAACGCCGCCACCCCTAAGATCGTCCACAGCGCGGGGCCGCTCAGAATGCCCTCGGGCCCGGTTTCCGCAGTCAGGTCGATCACAAGACCCAGCATCCACGCCGTGCCCGCTTCCATCGCGCCGGCGGTGGCTGAGAAGGCCGCGGCTACAAAGATCATCGGCCAGGCGCCCGACAGGCACCAGCGAATGAACGCCCCCAGCGTTTGCGGCGGGGGCGTTTCGGTGTTTTTGAACGGGTTGATCAGGTCGGCAAGCTTCATTCCGCAGCCTCGGGGTTCAGAAAGCCACCAGATTGCCGCGCCCAGAACTGCGCGTACAGCCCGCCATTGGCCAGCAGTTCAGCATGACCACCCTGTTCGACGATCCTGCCGCCATCCATGACCAGAATGCGGTCCATCTGAGCAATGGTGCTCAGACGGTGGGCGATGGCGATCACGGTTTTTCCTTGCATCATGCCGTAAAGCGTTTCCTGGATTGAGGCTTCGACCTCGGAATCTAGGGCAGAGGTCGCCTCATCCAACAGCAAAATCGGCGCGTTTTTCAGAATGACCCGAGCCAGCGTCACCCGCTGCCGCTGCCCACCCGACAGTTTTACACCGCGTTCACCCACATGCGCGTCATAGCCGGTGCGCCCCTGAGGGTCTTGCAGATCCAGGATGAACTCATGCGCTTCGGCCTGTTTGGCGGCGGCGATCATCTGTTCTTCGGTCGCGTCGGGACGGCCATAAAGGATATTGTCCCGGACCGAGCGATGCAGTAACGCGCTGTCCTGTTGCACCATGCCGATATGGCTGCGCAAACTGTCCTGAGTGACCTGCGCGATGTTTTGAGCGTCGATCAGGATCGCCCCTTGTTCGACGTCGTAAAACCGCAAAAGTAGTTTTACTAGGGTCGATTTTCCAGCGCCGGATCGCCCGATGAGGCCGATCTTTTCGCCCGGCTGGATCGTCAGGTTGATGTGGTCCAGCCCCCCGGTTTTGCGCCCGTAGTGGTGCGACAGATCGCGAATGTCGATCTGGCCGTTGCCCAGCTGCAAGGGTTCGGCACCCGGCGCATCCAGCAGATCGATGGGTTGAGCAATGGTCTCCATCCCCTCGGCCACAACGCCAAGCTGGCGAAAGAAACTGGTCAGCGCCCACATGATCCAGCCGGTCATCGCATTCAACCGCAGGGTCAAAGCGGTGGCCGCCGCTACCACCCCAACCGAGGCACTGCCCTGCATCCACAGCGCAATCGCCCAACCGACAACGCCCACGATCAGCAGCCCGTTCAACGTGACCAAAACCGCATCCATGATGGTGAAAATCCGCATCTCGATCTGGAAGGTACGGCGGGTTTCCTCGATGGCTTCGCGGGCATAGTCGAGTTCCTGCGCGTCATGGGCAAACATCTTGACCGAATGGATATTGGTATAGCTGTCCACAACTCGCCCTGTGACAGCCGAGCGCGCATCAGAGGCCGCCTGCGACGCAGGGCCAACACGCGCCACTGTCCAGCGTACCAGCAAACCGTACAATGCAAACCAAATCAGCAACGGCAAAAGCAAACGCGGATCAGCTGCCATCAACAGGATCGCAGCACCCACCAGATAGGCCAGCGAGAACGAGATTGCGTCAAAGACCTGAAACACCGCCTCACCCGCCGCAGGGGGGGTCTGCATTATGCGGTTGGCGATCCGGCCCGCGAAATCATTCTCGAACCAGCCCACGGACTGACGCAGCACATGCTTATGCGCGCGCCAACGAAAAATAGTGCCTATATTGGGCAAAATCGCATTGTTTAGCAAAAGTACGTCCACCACGTGCAGCAGCGGACGCAGCAGCAACACGAAGACGGCCATCAGGATCAACTCGGTGCCGTGGGCCTGCCAAACCTCGGCCGGAGACCCGGACAGCAGGTCAACAACGCGGCCCATATAGTAGATCAGCCCGACTTCGACACCGGCTACTATAATAGAGATCAGCGCAGCCCAAAAGAACAGCCGATAAAACGGTCGCGTGTATTCCAACATGAACGGCCACAGCCGCGTGGGTGGTGTGTTGGTTTCCTGATAGGCGACAAAAGGGTCAACAAGGTTTTCGAAATAGCGAAACATGGAGGATGCTCCAGATTGAGCAGATAACAGGTCATGCGAGGACAGATGGCGCCAGAACACCACCCCTACGGGTCAAAGTGTTCCGGCTTTAGCCGAACCAGATCCCGTAATACATTCGCATCCCTCCAATCATGTGACAGCCGCACGTAAGCACAAAGCTTTCGGCTTGTCATCCCTTTTTGAGACCTCGCCTACCCGCCCAGCAGATCACTTCGGGTCAGGGCAAAGCCGGATGCGATCCAGCGGGCCTCAAGCTCGGCCAGCTTCTTACCCAGCGCGGGACCGGTAAATTCAGGGATCAGATCAGTAGCCTGAACGGGGAAATCGGCGGCCGCCCCGGCGCGCAGATCTTGGCGCATCGCCTCGGACCAAGGCTGTTCCAGCAAGGCGCAACGCAGCAGGGTTTCGTGCATCCCGCCCTCTTCGCCATAGCGAAAGCCCAGCTCGGCAATGCTGGTGGTGGCCATCGCCTCATCACGCATCCGGGTCAGGCGTTGCAGCTGCGCCTTGCTTAGGCGCAGGGTTTTGGCGATCTCGGGCGTTGCTATGGAAGCCAGGCGGCGGATCGGGTCAGGCGTGGCCCCGGCCTGTTCTTCCAACGCAACCAACGGGGCAAGCGCGCGATCCTCGGCCCCCGGCAGCACCTGCGCCAACACTCCTGCCTGCCGCATCGCTGCGACCGAGGGCGCAGGATCAGTCGCGCCAAGCAGCTTCAACATCTCGGCCCCGACCCGTTCGCGGGACAGACCGGTCAATCCGTCCAGATTGGCAGCAATCGCGGCCAGTGCATCCGCGTCGAAACCCGCATCCATATCGCCGTACCACGCATGAAACCGGAAAAAGCGCAGCGAGCGCAGGTAGTCCTCGCGAATGCGGTTTTCGGCGGTGCCGATGAAGCGCACCCGCCGCGCCTGCAGGTCCGGCAAACCGTTAAGCGGGTCCAATACAGAGCCATCGGGTCGGGCGTATAGCGCGTTCATGGTGAAGTCACGCCGCGCGGCGTCTTCTTCGATTGTGTCGGCAAAGGCCACAACGGCGCGGCGGCCGTCCGTCTCTACATCACGGCGAAAGGTGGTGATCTCATGTGGGACGCCGTGGCTGACCACGGTGACAGTGCCATGTTCGATCCCGGTGGGAATGGCCTTGAGGCCCGCGGCCTGCGTCAGTTCCATCACCCGTTCGGGGCGCGCATCCGTTGCGATGTCGATATCCGAAACCGGAGCCTTCAACAGCGCATTGCGCACGCAACCACCTACAAAAAGCGCCTGTGCCCCGGCATCCGTCAGGGCTGCGCACAATTTTTGGGTTGCTGGGTCCGCGACCCAACCGTCCGAGATTTGTATCATTCGTTCATCCGCGCGGCCAATCCCCGCAACATCCGGGCCGTCGCGCCCCAGATATAATAAGGACCGAACGGCACTGCATAATAATACCGTTTGTGGCCACCCCAGCGGCGCGATTCAACAACATAATTCGCCGGATCAAGCACATGTGTCAGAGGAACCGAGAATACCTCGTCAACCTCGCCCGGCTCGGGGGTGATCGGGAACGGGTCTCGCAGGATTGCCACAACCGGCGTCACAGCGAACGCGGTGACGGTTTCGTGCGGCGGCAGATGGCCCAAAACCTGCGGCACGTCGCTGGGCAGGCCGATTTCCTCCTGCGCCTCGCGCAAGGCGGCGGCGGTCACATCCGCGTCGCCTTCGTCTTGTTTGCCGCCGGGAAAGGCGATCTGGCCCGGATGATGTTTCAGCGCCGAGGACCGTTTCGTCAGGATCAGGCAAGGCTCATCGCTTGCGATTGAGATCGGCACTAGCACACCGGCAGGACGCAGTTTGCGCCCCTCGGGCAGCACCGTGTCGGGGTTTAGGTCGAAATCGCTGGACCCCGGGCCGGGGCGGCGCAGCGCCGCCCGCAGCTGTTCGGTGGGATCAGGCCTCATCCGCATCAAAACCGACAGAGGCCGGATCCAGCACGTAATGCGCACCGCAGAACTGGCAATCTGCGGTCACGTCGCCCTCGGGCGTCGTCATCTTTTCAATGTCGCGCGCCGAGTAGATCGACAGGCTTTGACGCACACGATCCTCGGAACAGGTGCAACCGAATTGCACCGGCTGCGCGTCATAGACACGCGGCTGTTCCTCGTGAAACAGGCGGATCAGCAGGTCGGTGGGCGCGATCGAGGGGCCGATCAGCTCAAGATCCTCGACCGTATCCAGCAGGATGTTCACGCGGCCCCAGTTTTCACCTTCATCCCCGTCGACCAGATCATTGGCCGTCAGAATCTCACCGCTGCCTTCACCCGATGCGGCAAAGGGCGAGGCTTTGGGCATATGCTGCAACATGATCCCGCCCGCGCGCCAGTGTTCACCGACGCCCGGCTCAGTCGATTTGCCAAAGCTGAGCGAGAACCTCGTCGGCAACTGTTCAGATTGTGCGAAATACGCCTCGGCACAAGCACTAAGCGAACCACCCGCCAGCGGGGTGATGCCCTGATACGGCTGCGTGCCCTCACCCTGGTCGATGAGGATGGCAAAATACCCCTCACCCACTTGATCAAAGGGGGCGGCGTCGGTCAGCTTATCTCGGTCGAAACTGGCATAGGCACGGATGCGGGCCGGCTCGCCCTCTTGCGTGGGGGCATAGTAGTCGGTGGCGATCATGCGCACCGCGCCCTTGGACTGCACCTGAAGCGACAGTTTCCAGCGCAGAGCAACGGTCTGGCCGATCAGCGCGGTCAGCAGGGCCATCTCGGCCACCAGAGCCTCGACCTTTTCGGGGTAATCATGCTGTTTCAGGATGCCGTCCAGCACCCCGTCCAGCCGCGCGACGCGGCCGCGCATATCCGACAGATCAAGTTGAAAGGGCAGGACGGTGTCGTCCCACGCGATTTTGGTTCCAAGAGACATGGGGTTTCCTTACACGCCACAGATTGGCATACCGCCAGCATATAGGTCGAAGTTTTCGGGTTGTAAGGGGCCATACATGATCAGACGGTTCGGTGAAACCCCGCAATCGGGGCAGAAATACATCAGACGTGTCGGAGTTTATGCTCTGTTACCGCGCGGCGGCAGCCTGTTGCTGACCTGCCAGTTGCAGCCCGGCCCCGATCTGCAACTGCCCGGAGGCGGTATTGATCCGGGCGAATCACCGATCACCGCCCTGCATCGCGAAGTGTACGAAGAAACCGGTTGGCTGATCGCCGCGCCGCGTCGCATGGGCGCGTTTCGGCGCTTTACCTTCATGCCCGAATACGACCTGTGGGCCGAGAAAATCTGCCTGATCTACCGCGCCCGACCTGTGCGCCGCATCGGCCCCCCGACCGAGCCGTTTCACGAGGCGCTATGGATGGACTGCGCGGACGCTGCGCAGATGTTGGGCAATGCGGGCGACCGCCACTTCGCCAAGCTACATTTACAGGGCCTTTAGGTTCCGCTGTATTCAAAAAAAACTGCGGACACATCGTCGTCCATTCCGGTGTTGGGCACCATCTTCTGTGTCAGCCGCCAGAACATATCATCCAGAAACTCTGTCCTACATCGCTCGGGCACGCAGTTTAGCGCCAGGTCTCGTAACCCCTCTTCTTCAAGCAAGCCACCATCAGCAATACTGCATTCGGTGAAGCCATCAGAATACAGCAGCAGTTTGTCGCCCGGCTGCATATAGGTCTCAGTACGCTGGAATTTGACATCCGGCAGCAGGCCGATTGGCAAACCGCCTTCGCCCAGAAATTCGGTGGTTCCGTCGGCCCGCAGCATTAGCGGATGAGGATGACCGGCCTGAACCATCTTAAGATGCCCGTTGCGCAAATCGACAATCGCGTAAACCATCGTGAAATATTCTTCGACACCCGCATCCGCCATTAGTCGAGAATTCAACATCTCTGCCACCTGTTCCGGCGGCAGCAACGCATAGAATTTGTCAAATCGCTTTTCCATCGCCACGTTCTGATCAAAGTGGTTGCTGGACAGATACCCCCCCAACCGCGCCGTCATGATGGCCGAGGTTATACCGTGGCCCGAGACATCAATGCTGTAAAATCCCAGCCGGTTCACGCCGGGCGAAAACATACCGACCAGGTCGCCGCCGATATGCCCGCAAGGTTTCAATAACAAACTGACCCGCGACTTGCCGAATTCCCTAATCAGTTCCGGCACCAGAGATTCCTGAATCTTGCGCGCCTGCATCAGATCCTTGTCGATGGCGTCATGCGCCACGCGCAACTCTTCCAGCGCGGTTTCGATCATACGGTTTTTCTCGGACAATTCACGCTGCATATCCAGAATGCGGGCGCCCGCCGAAATGCGCGCGCGCAGTTCATCCGCCTCAAGCGGTTTGATCAGGAAGTCGTCGGCCCCCGCATCCAGACCGCGCGCCACTTCCTGCTTTTCGCTTTTTGATGTCAGCAGAATGAAATAGCTATACTGGTCGCAGTCCAACGCGCGGAAGGCCCGACAAAATTCCAACCCACTCATCCCCGGCATGACCCAGTCGCTGAGCACCAGATCAGGCGGTGTGTTTGCGCAGATCTCGATGGCCGCTTCACCATTGTCGGCCTCGAAAACTTCGAACCCCCATTTCTTCAGAGACGCCACAAGAATGCGTCGTTGCAGGCGGCTGTCATCAACGACAAGCACCTTTTGGATCGCTCCAAAATCCAGCTCTGACCTGATGTCTTTGCGACTGACCTCTGCCACGTGAGTCCTCTGCGATGGGGCGCCTACCTAATTCTGCTCAACCTATAGCGCAGCGGTTTAACAACCGGTGAAAGGCAATACTGAACCCGCTTAACCCAACCTTTACCTTGGGCGGGCTAAGCAATCAGACAACAGTTATTGCGGAGCTTGCGGCATGATCGACTGGGCCAGAGTCAAACAGCTTAGGGATGAGGTCGGCGCAAGCGAGTTTGACGAAGTGGTGAATATTTTTCTTGATGAAGTACAAGAGGTAATTGGCCGCCTTCGCACCGACACCCATCGGGTAAGTTTTGACCAAAACCTGCATTTTCTGAAAGGCAGCGCACTCAGCCTGGGATTCCAATCATTGGCAAAGCTGTGCCAAGACGGTGAAAGGCATTCCGCACAGGGGAACAGCAAGTCTGTAGACCTCGATAGTATCGTTCAGGTGTTTGAGGCATCAGCTGCGGAATTCAAGTCCGATCTGGGGAAGATCTCGTAGCCTTACAGTTTGATCGGAAAGTCCTCGGGAAAACGGAATTTCCGCAAAGTTACCTCAAGCGCCCGGTCGTGGGTGAAATATCCGTCGGCCATTGTCTTTAGCGTTCGGGTTGCCTCCAGTCGGCTCAGTTCGACACATTCTTCCATCGGCAATTCCTGTGTGCGTGCAAGCTCTTTTACCAGACGACGGAAACGGCGTGAGCGCCGACGCCAGCCCACGATACCGACCGATTGCCCTGGTGTGCTGGCGATCTTGACGCCATCCGCCATGGATTGGTCCACAAGCGGCGATCTTTCCTCTTGGCGTCGATGCAACTCTTGTAGATTTCCATAGTGAAAGTGCAGGTTGAGCAGACCCGGCAGCAGACGGAACGTGTCGTTTGTCACACCATGCCCGCCCGTTCCAAAAGCGGCCCGGCGCTGGACGATACACGGTTTCGAATATGGAACCTCGAAAAGGCTGAACTTTTCGCCCTTGAACAACAAATCTTCATCATCGTCCTGCAAAGTGACCAAATTGAATCCGACAGCGCCAGCGGTGTTTTCACCAAATGCGAATTCATAGTCTAGCAAGCCCGATCCATCGGCGGTTAGCAGCACTTCATCACAATCCGAAACAATCACTCGGCTGTAGAACTGAGTCAGCATAGCTGAAAAATCCGACAGCATTCGCCAGCGGGCATATTCAAACGTTTGGTGCAAACCATCGCGCAAAATCGCAATCACATTGCAGCCCTCGCCGATCCGATCGATTTCAGGATCAGCTCCGTGCGACAGAATATAGACGTTCTCGGGCCCAAGCTGGGCCGAGTAGTAGGCGACCCATTTCTCAAGATACCAATAGTCGCGCCATACCATGGTCACTGCTGCAAGCGGCTTCATCTGTGCACTTTCCAGTCTTGTTCGCTCGCTCGTGCCTAGGCGAATTTCCAAGTGCAAACAAGTCGATCGACAAATGCGCCGTCAGATCACGAACTGTGCAAGCGTTTCGTCTTCGGTGATGTCGGTATAGGTGAATCCGGCTTCGTCCAGATGCGCAAACAAGCGGGCGAAATTCTCGGGCTTGCGGGTTTCGATCCCGATCAGGACCGAACCGAAATTGCGCGCCGATTTTTTCATGTATTCAAACCGGGCGATGTCATCCTCGGGGCCGAGGATACTCAGAAATTCTTTCAAAGCTCCGGGGCGTTGCGGCAAGCGCAGGATGAAATACTTTTTCACACCCGAATAGCGCTGCGCCCGTTCCTTAACCTCGGGCAGGCGTTCGAAATCGAAATTCCCACCGGATGTCACACAGACCACAGTCTTGCCGCGGATAAAACTTTGGATATCGCCCAGCGCCTCGATCGCCAGCGCACCGGCGGGTTCCAGCACGATGCCCTCGACATTCAACATCTCGATCATGGTGGTGCAGATGCGGTCCTCGGACAGGACATGCACGTCGGACAGGTGACGATCCTTGAGCAGCGCAAAGGGTTTCGCGCCGATCTTGCCCACCGCCGCCCCATCGACGAAATTGTCCACATGGTCCAGTGCCACCGGATGCCCCGCCGCCATCGCCGCGTGCAGGCAGGCCCCGCCTTTAGGTTCAACAAACAGGCAATGAGTGCGATCCCCGAACCACGTTGCCACGCCCGAGGACATACCGCCCCCGCCAACCGGCAGGATCACGTGATCAGGCAGATGGCCCAACTGCTCCTCGATCTCAACGGCCAGTGAGGCCTGCCCCTCAATCACGTCCTCATCGTCGAACGGCGACAGGAAATGCCCACCCTGATCGGCGCACCAGGCCTGCGCAGCGGCCAGAGTGTCGTCGAAATAGTCGCCGGTCAGGTGGATTTCGACATTGTCGCCACCGAAGATGCGGGTTTTCTGGATTTTTTGCTGCGGCGTCGTCACTGGCATGAAGATCACCCCGCGCACGTCCAGATGTTTACACATGAACGCCACGCCCTGTGCGTGATTGCCCGCGCTGGCGCAGACGAACAGGTCTTGTCCCTGCTGTTTGCGCATGGCATTGAACGCGCCGCGAATTTTATATGAGCGTACCGGGCTGAGGTCTTCGCGTTTCAGCCAGATATCCGCGCCATATCGGTCAGACAGATGGGCATTGCGCTGTAGCGGCGTTGCCGGAAAAACAGAGCGCATCGCCTGTTCGGCGGCGCGGGCGCGGGTCATGAAATCACTCATGACCCGTTCAGTGGCCGATCCTGACTAAAAGAGCAAGGAATACATATGTGTACGGGCGTCAATCGAGTTCGCGTTTTTCGATGAAGACACCATACATGGTTGTAAGAATACTGACGTTAATCAGCGGCAATACCAGCATTGAGAATAGCAGCGTTAGCAGAATCCCCAAGATCGGAATAATGGCCAGCAGCGAAAAGACCATCTGTACCAAAAATTGGAACAGGGCGTTCACGACCAACAGCACAATAATCGCTCCGCCTGCACTTGAGGTACTGCCCCATGCGTTCGAAAGGCTTAACGGCTCACCAAGCGCTGCGGCTGGCAGGATAACAGACAGGCGGTAGAAAGCGACTATCAGAAAGATGGCATATACGACCATTACAGCGGCTGAAAACGCGCCACCGCCGGTTGCCAACAGAAGGACACTCATCGGCAGAAACGCGACCCCCATCAGAAGTCCAAGCAAAAGAATGCGCCCAAGGTAGGCGAGGATTCTATCGAACCGGAATGCCGGGAATATCCCGCTGGGATATTCGGTCAGCAGGATAAAACGGTGCCAGGACACGGCGATCCAGAACATCGTCAGCACAAAGATGATTGCAACACAGACCACCAAAATCGCAAACGAACCATTGGCTGCGGTCGAAGGAAACGCCCCGGTACTGGCGTCCAACTGGTCCCACGGGATGTCGATTAGAAAAAACAGGGCAATCGTCAGCGCCGTTGCAATCAATGACGGACCCCGCGTTATCTGAAGCGCTTGCTTAAAATTTCCAAAAACCATCCGCACCGAGTGCACAAAAATCTTCCAACCCAACATCCGAAAACTGCCCTTTCAACCATTTCGTGTTTTATATGCGAATGTTTCACCCGAAATCAGGCAGCCCGTCAACGCAGATAACTTGCCCCCGCTTTCAAAACCCGCTAGGGGCCAGTCGTTCTACGCATAAAGGGAAGTCAGATGTCCGCGCCCAAGAAAGTTGTTCTGGCCTATTCCGGTGGCCTTGATACCTCGATCATTCTGAAATGGTTGCAGACCGAGTATGGCTGTGAGGTCGTGACCTTCACCGCCGATCTGGGTCAGGGTGAGGAACTGGAACCCGCCCGCCAAAAGGCCGAGCTGCTGGGGATCAAGCCCGAGAACATCTATATCGAAGACATCCGTGAAGAGTTCGTTCGCGACTTCGTCTTCCCCATGTTCCGCGCCAATGCGCAATACGAAGGGCTGTATCTACTGGGCACGTCGATTGCGCGGCCTCTGATCTCGAAGCGCCTGGTTGAGATTGCGGCAGCGACCGGGGCCGATGCCGTGGCGCATGGCGCGACCGGCAAAGGCAACGATCAGGTGCGGTTCGAACTGGCCGCCTATGCGCTGAACCCCGATATCAAGGTCATTGCGCCCTGGCGCGAATGGGATCTGACCAGCCGTACCCGTCTGATCGAATGGGCCGAAGCGCATCAGATTCCGATCGCCAAGGACAAACGCGGCGAGGCTCCGTTCTCGGTCGATGCGAACCTGCTGCACACCTCGTCCGAGGGCAAGGTTCTGGAAGACCCCGCCGACATGGCGCCGGACTATGTGTACCAGCGCACCGTCCACCCCGAGGATGCGCCTGATCAGCCCGAATTCATCGAAATTGGCTTTGAAAAAGGCGATGCGGTCAGCATCAATGGCGAGGTGATGAGCCCCGCAACCATCCTGACCAAGCTGAACGAATATGGCGGCAAGCACGGCATTGGCCGTCTGGACCTGGTCGAAGGCCGCTTTGTCGGTATGAAATCGCGCGGTATCTATGAAACTCCCGGCGGCACCATCCTGCTGGAGGCGCATCGCGGTATCGAATCCATCACCATGGACCGCGGCGCGATGCACCTGAAGGACCAGCTGATGCCGCAATATGCCGAGCTGATCTATAATGGCTTCTGGTACTCGCCCGAGCGTGAGATGCTGCAAGCGGCCATCGACAAATCGCAAGAACATGTCACTGGCACCGTCCGCGTGAAACTGTACAAGGGTCTGGCCTCGACCGTTGGCCGCTGGTCGGATCACTCGCTGTATTCCGAAGCGCATGTGACGTTTGAGGAAGATGCCGGTGCCTATGATCAGACAGACGCGGCGGGCTTTATCCAGCTGAACGCGCTGCGATTGAAACTGCTGGCCGCACGCGACAAGCGCCTGAAATAGCGGCAACGCTGCACCAAAAGGTTGAATAGGGATTCGCGGTCGCAACTCTGCCGTACAATCGCCTTTTTGAATGTTCAGACAAAGCGGGTCGGTTCCCTTGTGGGATCGGCCCTTTTTTCTATCCATTCTTTTGAGGCTGAAATGCAGGCAAATCACCCACAAGGCACCCCAAACGAATTCGAGTTCCGAGGCTCGGCCAGCGAGTATTTCGGGATCTGGATCGTCAACTTGCTATTGTCGCTTATCACGTTCGGAATTTACAGCGCGTGGGCAAAGGTTCGGACCAAGAAATACTTTTATCAAAACACCTATGTGGCAGGACGCAGCTTTGACTATCACGCAACCGGACTTCAGATTCTGTTCGGACGGATTATCGTCGTTGCGGGTATCGTGATTTACTCCGTTCTCGGCGCAATCCCGATTGTGAACCTTGTGATGATAATAGGGCTGATCTTCGTGATCCCATATCTGCTGGTCCGCTCACTGCGGTTTCAGGCACGTGTCTCTAGCTGGTCGAACGTTCGGTTCGACTTTCAAGGCACATGGGGATCGGCGGCGGCCAATTACTTCCTGTACCCGATCATCGCCGCACTGACGCTTTATACGACATGGCCATTTGTCACGCGATCCGTCCAGAGGTTTCACGTGAACGGTCACAAATTTGGTGCAACTGCAATGACCTTCGACAGCCCGATCGGGCCGTTTTACAAGGCCGCACTGGCGGCGATGGCTTGGGGTTTGGGAACCATCGTCGTTGCGATTGCAGTGGTTGGTGTAAACATGAATTTCGTAGAAGCTCTGGCCTCGATCAACGAAAACCCCGAGGACGTCGCCGCCGCGATCGACGTTTTCCTGATCTTGTTGCTTCTTTTCGCGATCTTTGTTCCGGCATCGATCATCTATCGCGCCATGGTGCGCAATACGGTTTACAACTACGCCATTCTGGGCGACGGTCACAGGTTCCATTCGGATGTGAACGCGCTGCGCTTGCTGTGGATTTCTGTTTCAAATGCGATCGTCATTTCTGTGACCCTTGGTCTGATGTTGCCATGGGCGCATGTTCGCCGGGCGCGGTATCTGGCCGATCACACCACCTTTATCCCCTCGGGTTCGCTGGACGAATTCGTCGGAGGTGTCACGGCCAATGTCAGTGCCATTGGCGATGCCTATGGTGACATCGAAGGCTTTGACATCGGTATCGCGGTCTGACCGTTGCAAGATCTGCCCGATAATATCAGCGCGCCCGTTGAAGGGCGCGCCTATCCACCACTCAGCTCACGCGAAATCCGTGCGCGTCTGGCTGTTGGATCCAATACCGTCTGGTTGATCGACGGAGACGGGCAGATACAAACACGCTGCGCCCCGAATGAGCTGGATATCGAGCCCCGCGTCGGGTCGACCGAACGCAGGGTGAATTTTCCAGATGGCACGCTGTTTCTGACCACCAGGCATGCCGCGCTGGAACACTTGATTTCCGATAGCAGTGGATCCTGGCTGCACCATACCGAACGCTTTCACCCTCGGCTTATTCTGGTCTCGATCGCCTGTCTGTTTGCCGCTTGGGGTATATGGAAATATGGCCTGACCGTGCTGGTCGCACTGGCCGTCTGGATGACGCCACCGCCGCTTGTATCGGCCATCGATGCCAGCACCTTGCAAGCAATAGACAAAGTGCTGGCGAAACCCAGCGCCCTGAGTCCGGATCAACAGGAACAGGTTCAGAACAATTTCGACCGTCTTCTGACCAACATGGGACCCGAGGCGCAAGACTTTGCCTACAATCTGCAATTCAGGCGCCTGCCTGGAATTGGCCCAAACGCGTTTGCCTTGCCCAACGGAACCATCGTCGTCACCGATGAGCTGGTAAAGCTGATCTCGGTGGACGCGATGGCAGGTGTGCTGGGTCATGAAATCGGGCATGTCGCTGAACAGCACGGTTTGACCCAGCTGTATCGGTCGCTTGGGACATTTGTCCTGATCGGAATGATGGCCGGGGATACTGGCCCCATCCTTGAAGAGGTTCTGCTAGAGGGTAATCTGATCCTGTCCCTGTCCTACTCGCGCCAGCATGAATTGTCTGCTGACCGATACGGAGTCGATCTGGCCGCCCGGTCAGGCTTTGACCCAAATGGGTTGTCCGAGTTTTTCGATATTCTCGAGACCGAGTTCGGAGATCACGGTACCGATTGGTTCAGCACCCATCCGGGGTTCCAGGAACGGCAGGAAAACCTCAGAGAGTTGAACCACCGCCACTAGCTGTTGTGCCTAGGGTCAGAGCCTTCTTCACCGTTACGTAAGTTGTCCTTTGGTCAAGCTTGCGGATAAACCCATTGGCTCTTTACGGTCTCGCGAACAGGGAAAGAGGATATCATGTTGCAAGAGATCGCGGACGGAATTCAAAAGAACCTCGCAGGCAAGAGCTTTGAGGGCTCTCTCAAATTCGATTGCGGTTCCGATGGCGTGATTGTTCTGGCCGACAATCAGGCCACGACACAGGATCAGGATACGGACTGCACCATCAAAATCTCGCAAAGCAACCTGACCAAACTGCTCACGGGCAAATTGAACCCGATGACGGGTGTTGCTCTGGGTAAGCTCAAGATTTCGGGAAACATGGGCGTCGCGATGAAGCTGGGGCAATTGTTGGGATAAACTCGTCTCACCAGCGCGTGACAAACGATGTCAGGCGATTGCACGGATCAAAAAGAGAAGGCAAGTTTCTATCAGAAGGAGACCTGCCATGACACGCATCGCTTATCTCGACTACGTCAAACCGACGCTTCTTTTTGCTTTGATTACGATCGCGGCCTTGCTGCGTGCCGCCCCCGCGCCCGCAGCAGGAACCGAGACCCTGACCGTTGCCGGAGGGTGTTTCTGGTGCGTCGAATCCGATTTCGAATCCGTCCCCGGTGTGATCGAAGCGGTTTCGGGCTTTACCGGCGGCAAAGCTGCCAACCCAACATATGATCAGGTGTCCAAGGGCGGCACCGGCCACTACGAGGCCGTCCAGATTACGTTCGACCCGGCTCGCGTTTCCCGTGAAACCCTGCTGAACATGTTCTTCCGATCGGTCGACCCCACGGATGCTGGCGGTCAGTTCTGTGATCGTGGAAACAGCTATCGCACTGCGATTTTCGTCTCCGGCGCCGGCGAAAAGGCCGTGGCTGAGGCTGCAAAGGCCGACGCCCAGCGCGCTTTGGGACAGACTGTTGTAACCCCCATCCTGCAAGAAAGCGCATTCTATCCGGCGGAGGAATACCATCAGGATTACTACAAAGGCGACAAGCTGGTCTTCACCCGCTTCGGACCCAAGCGCCAGAAGAATGCCTAAAAGGCTTATCGCAACGCCTGTGGCCGAGACGCCCGCGTAAAACAGCTTTGGGGTGGCGACGCACCTTTTGCCGGGTCTTAATCGAACCGCGCTTCCCTGACTTCTTTGAGGTCGGGGATCACATCTGCCGTACCGTGCCGCGTGACCATCAGGGCCGCGGCACGATTTGCTTGTGAAATCGCCTGCGCCATCGGCATTCCGCGATCCATCCACGCCAGAACATAGCCGGTAAAGGTGTCGCCTGCTCCGGTCGTATCCACGGCCTGCACCTTATGGGCCGGGAAGTCCAAGGCTTCTCCGCGATGATAATACCGCGCGCCTTCGGCCCCCAGTGTGACAATCACATGCTCAATCTGGAGGTCCGTAACAGGTTGACCGGTGGCCTCGTGCAACTGCTCGGCCTCGACCGCGTTGAGGATCAGGAAATCCAGATATGGCAGCACGGCCTGAACGGACTCTGCCTGAAACGGAGCAGCAGCATAACAGACCGTCAGACCCATTTCACGGCCCATCTTCGCCGCCTCAACCTGCAGATTGGTTTCGTTCTGCATCACCAACAGATCGCCTTGCGACGCGGATGACAGCGCTTGCCCCAGTTGATCCTGTGAAATCGCATGGTTCGAGCCCTGAAACAGGATGATATTGTTCTCACCCTGCGCATCGACAGCAATGATTGCGTGGCCCGTTGGCACATCGACCTGAGCGATATAGCGCGTATCAACACCATACTCGGTCAGTCGATCCCGCGCCCAGCGCCCATCAAAACCAACGGCGCCGATATGCGCAATCCGTGCACCAGCCCGGGCCGAGGCCACAGACGTATTCGCCCCCTTGCCTCCCAGAAACCGGTCCAGACGGCTGGCCGAGAGCGTTTCCCCCGGCCCGGGCAGATGCGGCACGTCATAGATCATATCCGCATTGATCGAACCGAGGTTCCAGATCGTCATGGTTTACCCGAAATATCGCACGAGGCCAGAATGGCCATGTTCAGGATGTCATTCGCGGTCGAGACGGTTGAGCAGATCTGGATCGGCTTGTCGACACCCGACAGGATCGGGCCAATCACGGTCGCGCCGCCCATCTCTTGCATCAGCTTGGTCGAGATCGAAGCCGAGTGCCGCGCAGGCACAATCAGGATATTGGCCGGACCCGTCAGACGCTGGAACGGATAAGCCGCTTGCTGATCCACGTTCAACGCCACATCGACGGTCATCTCGCCCTCATACTCGAAATCCACGCCGCGCTGGTCAAGAACGGCCGGGGCGCGATGCATCTTTTCAGCACGTTCCGACACCGGATACCCGAAGGTCGAGAAGCTGACAAAGGCCACGCGTGGTTCAAGCCCCATATGGCGTGCAACAGCAGCCGAGCGTTCGGCGATATTGGCCAGATCATTCTCATCCGGCCACTCATGCACCAAAGTATCGCCGATCAGCACGATCCGCCCTTTATACAAAAGCGCTGTTACCCCCGCCGCGCCATGCGCGGCGTCAGCATCGAACACATGGTTGATGCGGTCCAGTACATGCGCTGACTTACGCGTGGCGCCAGTCACCAGACCATCAGCATGGCCGTGGGCCAGCATCAGCGAGGAAAACACGTGGCGGTCACGCGCCGCCAGACGGTAGACATCTTTGTTGTCGAAACCTTTACGCTGCAGGCGTTTATACAGAAAATCGGTATAGGTATCGAGGTGCATGGTATTGGCGGCATTCACCACCTCAAGCTCGCGCACAGCATCGCCCAACCCAGCCTCTTCCAGCTTTTGCTTGACGTCATCCTGGCGACCCACAACCAGCGCCTTGCCAAAGCCCGAGCGCTGATAAGTCACCGCAGCGCGCAACACGCGGGGGTCATCGCCCTCGGCAAAAATCATCCGGCTTTGCGCCTGACGCGCCCGTGCGTTCAGACCGCGCAGAATGCTGGCCGTCGGATCCATGCGGGATTTCAGGCTGAGCTCATAGGCGTCCATGTCGATGATCGGACGCCGCGCGGCCCCGGTATCCATGCCGGCCTTGGCAACGGCGGGCGGAATGCGATGGATCAGGCGCGGATCGAACGGCGTAGGGATAATATAGTCACGCCCGAAGGTCAGCGACTTGCCATAAGCCATCGCAACCTCATCCGGCACATCCTCGCGCGCAAGATTGGCCAGCGCGTGGGCACAGGCAATCTTCATCTCATCATTGATGGCGCGGGCGTGGATATCCAGCGCGCCGCGAAACAGGTAGGGAAAGCCCAGAACGTTGTTCACCTGGTTGGGATAATCGCTGCGGCCCGTGGCGACGATGGCATCCACGCGGACCTCATGCGCCTCTTCCGGCGTGATCTCAGGGTCAGGGTTCGCCATGGCAAAAATGACCGGATTATCGGCCATGCTGGCGACCATATCCTGAGTAACCGCCCCTTTGACCGACACGCCCAGGAACACGTCGGCACCGTTCATCGCCTCGTCCAGCGTGCGCAGGTCAGTGGTGATCGCGTGGGCCGATTTCCACTGGTTCATTCCCTCGGTCCGGCCCTGATAGATCACGCCCTTGGTGTCGCAGACGATGCAGTTTTCGTGCCGCGCACCCATGGATTTGAGCAGTTCGATACAAGCGATGCCTGCCGCGCCCGCACCGTTCAGCACGATCTTAACGTCTTCGATCTTCTTGCCTGAAATATGCAGAGCATTCAGCAGGCCCGCCGCGCAGATCACTGCCGTGCCGTGTTGATCGTCGTGGAAGACGGGGATGTCCATCTCTTCCTTCAGGCGCTGTTCGATGATGAAACACTCGGGCGCCTTGATGTCCTCAAGGTTGATGCCGCCGAAAGTAGGCCCCATCAGGCGCACAGCGCGACAGAATTCATCCGGGTCTTCGGTGTCCAGCTCAATATCGATCGAGTTCACATCGGCGAACCGTTTGAACAGGACGGATTTGCCCTCCATCACCGGTTTCGACCCCAGAGCGCCCAGATTGCCAAGACCCAGAACCGCCGTCCCGTTCGAGATCACAGCCACCAGATTGCCCTTGTTTGTATAGTCATAGGCCGTCTCGGGCGCTTCGGCGATGGCTTCACATGGAACAGCGACGCCGGGGCTGTAGGCCAGCGACAGATCGCGCTGCGTGGTCATGGGAACGGTGGCTTGCACCTCCCACTTGCCGGGGGTGGGGTCCAGGTGAAAGGCCAGCGCCTCTTCTTTTGTAATCTTCGTTTTAGGCATCTTATCGGTCGTTTCCATGACTTCGGGGCTTATGCGTCATAACGCAGGCGGGGCTGCGCCTCAACGACAATACGTTTTCACCTTTCGTCACGGTTAGGGGATTTGTAAGGTCGCGCCCGGAAGACGCCAAAAGGGGGCCGCTTTTGTCCACAGTCACGCCGATGATGGCGCAATATCTTGAGATCAAAGAGGCCCATTCAGACGCCCTGCTGTTCTACCGCATGGGCGATTTCTACGAGATGTTCTTTCAGGACGCCGTCAATGCCGCCGAGGCACTGGACATCGCCCTGACCAAACGCGGCAAGCATAATGGTGAGGACATCCCTATGTGCGGCGTGCCGGTTCATGCCGCCGAGGGCTATCTGCTGACGCTGATCCGCAAAGGCTTTCGCGTGGCCGTGTGCGAGCAGATGGAAAGCCCGGCTGAAGCTAAGAAAAGAGGCTCTAAATCGGTGGTTCGGCGCGATGTTGTGCGTCTGGTCACCCCGGGCACACTGACCGAGGACGCCCTGCTGGAAGCCCGCCGTCACAACTTTCTGGCCGCCTATGCAGAGGTTCGGGATGAGGCCGCGTTGGCCTGGGCCGATATCTCGACCGGCGCGTTTCACGTGATGCCTTTGACATCTGTGCGGCTCAGCCCCGAACTGGCGCGGCTGGCCCCGTCCGAGTTAATCGTGGGCGACGGGATGGAACAGGCGCTGAACGAGACGGTGCGAGATCTGGGCATTTCGCTCACGCCCATCGGACGCGCCAGTTTCGACAGCACGGCGGCGGAAAAACGCATCTGCGGGTTGTTTCACGTGGGCGCTTTGGATGCGTTCGGGTCCTTTGGCCGAGCCGAAGTGTCGGCCATGGGCGCGTTGATCGACTATCTGGAGATCACGCAAAAGGGCAAACTGCCCCTGCTGCAAACGCCGCTGAAGGAATCCGAGGACCGCGTGGTCCAGATCGACGCCGCCACGCGCCGCAATCTGGAACTGACCCGGTCTTTGTCAGGCGGCCGCGCCGGATCACTGCTGTCGGTGGTTGACCGCACCGTGACGCCGGGCGGCGCACGTCTGCTGGAACAGCGCATGTCCAGTCCGTCTCGTAATCTGGACATAATCCATGCCCGGCTTGATGCGGTAAGTTTCGCTGCTGAGGATAACCTGATCGCCTCGGACCTGCGCGAGGCACTGCGCAAATCCCCCGATCTGGACCGCGCCCTGTCGCGCCTGTCGCTGGACCGTGGCGGGCCGCGCGATCTGGCTGCCATCCGCAACGTCCTGACCCAGGCCGCCGCGATTGCCGAAATCTGCGAGTCGCAGGATCTGCCCGTTCTGCTCTCGACCGCGTTGCAGAACCTCGTGGGGTTCGACGATCTGCTGAACCTTCTAGACGAGGCTTTGGTCGCAGAGCCGCCCCTTCTGGCCCGCGACGGCGGTTTCATCGCTCCCGGTTTCGACCCCGAACTGGACGAGGCCCGCACTCTGCGCGACGAAGGCCGGTCCGTCATCGCCGGGTTCCAGCAGAAATACGCAGAGCACACCGGCATCACCTCGCTGAAAATCAAGCACAACAACGTGCTGGGCTATTTCATCGAAACCACGGCTACGCACGCCGAGAAAATGCTGAACCCGCCGTTCTCTGAGACCTATATCCACCGTCAGACCACCGCCAATCAGGTGCGGTTCACCACGGTGGAACTGTCCGAGATCGAAACCCGCATCCTGAACGCCGGAAATCTGGCGCTTGAGATCGAAAAACGGCTCTACCAAAGGCTTTCTGGCGATATTCTGGCCATTGCCGCCCGCCTCAACCAAGCGGCCCGCGGGCTGGCCGAGCTGGACCTGACCACCGCGCTGGCCGATCTGGCGCGGGGTGAAAACTGGTGCCGTCCACAGGTCGACAGCTCGCGCGCGTTCAACGTGCAAGGTGGTCGTCATCCGGTCGTCGAACACGCGCTGCGCCAGCAATCAGGTGATGCTTTCATCGCCAATGACTGCGATCTGAGCGCCGATCAGGGGGCCGCGATCTGGCTGCTGACGGGCCCCAACATGGCCGGTAAATCGACCTTCCTGCGCCAGAACGCCCTGATCGCCCTACTGGCGCAAATGGGCAGCTATGTCCCGGCCGAAAAGGCCCATGTCGGCGTGGTCAGCCAGCTATTCAGCCGGGTCGGAGCCTCAGACGATCTGGCCCGTGGGCGTTCAACCTTCATGGTCGAGATGGTCGAAACCGCCGCCATCCTGAACCAGGCCGACGACCGCGCGCTGGTTATTCTGGACGAAATCGGGCGCGGAACGGCCACCTATGACGGCCTCTCCATCGCCTGGGCCACGCTGGAACATCTGCACGCCGCCAACCAATGCCGCGCGCTGTTTGCCACCCATTACCACGAACTGACCGCGCTGGCCGGGAAGCTCGAAGGCGTCGACAATGCCACCGTCGCCGTAAAGGAATGGGAAGGCGAGGTGATCTTCCTGCACGAGGTTCACAAAGGCGCCGCCGACCGATCCTACGGGGTACAGGTCGCGCAGCTGGCCGGGCTGCCCGCATCCGTGGTCGACCGTGCCCGCGTTGTTCTGGACCAGCTGGAAAAAACCGAACGCGAAGGCGGCAAGCAAAAGGCGTTGATCGACGACCTGCCTCTGTTCTCAGCCGCGCCGCCACCTCCGCCGCCCGCGCCCAAAGCATCGCCCGTCACAGATATGCTGGACGACATCCTGCCGGACGAGTTGACCCCGCGCGAGGCGCTGGACCTTATCTACAAACTGAAAGAGGCGGCCAAATCCTGACCGCCCCTTTCCAAGTCTGTGTGATCGCTTAGCTCGCAGGTGTCGACGACACCCCAACCTGCGCCGGGCGCAGCAGGCGGTCATGCAGCATGAACCCTTCGGCTGAGACCTGAATGATGTCGCCCGCGCGCGTTCCCGGCACCGGAGCTTCGAACATCGCCTCATGCACATTCGGATCAAATCGATCACCAACCTCGGGGGTGATCACCTCGATCCCGTGTTTCTGGAACACGTTCGTCAGCGCACGCATGGTCAGCTCAACACCTTCGATCAGACCGGCAGCAACCTCTTTCTGCTCATCGGTCGCGGCCTCAAGCGCGCGTTTCATGTTGTCGTAAACCGGCAGCATGTCACGGGCCAGTTTGGACCCACCATATTGTTCCGCATCGCGACGCGCCTTGTCGCCCCGCTTGCGCGCGTTTTCGGCATCGGCCAGCGCGCGCATGAACCGGTCTTTGTACTCGTCACGCTCGGCGCGCAGTTCGTCCAGCTCCAGCGCTTCGTCGCTGAACTCTGCGATTTCTTCCGCCAGCTCTTCGGCCTCGGCGGCTGCTATATCGTCCAGAAAATCTTCGTTCTTGGGCTCTGCCATCTCTTACCCTCTAGCTCCGGTCGGAAATCAGCTTGCCGACCAGTTGCGCCGTATAATCCACGATCGGCACGATCCGTCCATAGTTCAGACGTGTGGGTCCAATAACCCCGACCGCACCGATTATCTTTCGATCAGCGTTCATATATGGAGACACCACCAAAGAGGAACCCGAAAGTGAGAAAAGTTTGTTCTCAGAGCCGATAAAAATGCGCACACCCTCGCCATCTTCAGTCAATTCAAGAAATTCGGCGATGTCACGCTTACGCTCCAGATCGTCAAACAGGGTGCGAATGCGATCCAATTCCTCTTCCTGCGCCGGATCATGCAGCAGATTCGCCCGCCCGCGCACAATCAAACGGGCTGAGTCGCTGCCATCATTGTCCCAGGCCGCGATTCCACTTTCGACCATGTCGCGCGCCAGCACATCAATTTCCTGTTTGCGCGCGTCGATCTGAGACAGCATCTGCTTGCGTACTTCGCTGATTGTGCGCCCCTCGATCAGCGCATTAAGGAAATTCGCCGCCTCACGCATGGAACTGGGCGTCTGCCCCGGAGGCGGGGTGAACAGGCGGTTTTCCACGTGCCCGTCCGAAAACACCAGCACCACCAAAGCCCGGTCATGGCCCAGCGAGACGAACTCGATATGCTTGATCTCGGCCTCATGCTTGGGCGTCAGCACCAGTGATGCGCCTTGTGTCACGTGTGACAGGGCCGATCCCACCCGGTCCAGCATTCCGCCTACATCACCTGCGTTAGAGCCTAATGTCTCGTCCAGCTTCTGCCGGTCATCAGCGCCCAGATCGCCGACCTCAAGCAGCCCATCGACAAACATCCGCAGCCCCTGCTGCGTTGGAATCCGCCCCGCAGACACATGAGGGCTGTCCAACAGGCCCAGAAACTCCAGATCCTGCATCACATTGCGCACCGTCGCGGCGCTGACCTTTTCCGACAGGGTGCGGGTCAGGGTGCGGCTGCCCACCGGCTCGCCACTTTCCAAATAGCTTTCGACGATCAACCGAAACACCTCGCGCGAGCGGTCGTTCATCTCATTCAGAATTTTACTTGCTTCGCTCATCGGCGGCCCCCTGCTGGATCGTCATTAAATCGCAGGTAAATGAAAGGTCAATCGGGGTTGCATCGTAACGCCACGGGGCGGTATCCCAAAGCCAGCAAACAAAGGAAATTCCATGCGACCCTCAGGACGTAATCTAGACGAAATGCGCGCTGTTTCCATCGAGACAGGTTTCACCAAACATGCCGAAGGGTCTTGCCTGATCAAGATGGGCGACACCCATGTGCTGTGTACCGCCACAATCGAGGATCGCGTGCCGCCATTCATCAAAGGCTCGGGCCTGGGTTGGGTAACGGCGGAATACGGGATGCTGCCCCGCGCGACCAACACCCGGATGCGGCGCGAGGCGGCCTCGGGCAAGCAAGGTGGCCGCACCGTGGAAATCCAACGCCTGATTGGCCGCGCCTTGCGCGCCGGTGTGGACCGGGTTGCCTTGGGAGAACGTCAGATCACAGTCGACTGCGATGTGATCCAGGCCGATGGCGGCACCCGCTGCGCCTCAATCACCGGCGGTTGGGTTGCGCTTCGTCTGGCGGTGAACAAGCTGATGAAGGCGGGCGATGTGATCAGCGATCCGCTGGTCGATCCGGTCGCCGCCGTGTCTTGTGGTATCTATGCCGGTCAACCCGTGTTGGATCTGGACTACCCCGAAGACAGCGAGGCTGGTGTTGACGGCAACTTTATAATGACCGGTACGGGCAAGCTGATCGAAGTGCAGATGAGCGCCGAAGGCTCGGTCTTTAGTCGCGCGCAGATGGATCAGTTGATGGATCTGGCGGAAAAAGGAGTGGGCGAACTGGCCGCCGCACAAAAGGCCGCCACCGCATGACCCGCAAGTTCGACAGCGACAGGCTGCTGGTTGCCACTCATAACAAAGGCAAGCTTGAGGAGATGGCGCATCTGCTTGAGCCCTTTGGTGTGACCGTGATCGGTGCGGGCGACATGAACCTGCCCGAACCGGAAGAGACCGAGGATACCTTCGTCGGCAACGCCCGGATCAAGGCACATGCCGCCGCACAAGCAACCGGCCTGCCTGCCCTGTCGGACGATTCTGGGATCACCATCGACGCGCTGAACGGCGCACCCGGCGTCTACACTGCCGATTGGGCCGAAACCGGCAATGGCCGGGATTTCCTGATGGCGATGACCCGCGCTCATAATGAGTTGGAAGCCAAAAACGCCCCCCACCCGCGTACTGCGCAGTTCCGCAGCACGCTGGTGCTGGCCTGGCCCGACGGTCATGACGAAGTGTTCGAGGGCATCGCCCCCGGCCATCTGGTCTGGCCCATTCGTGGCGAAGGCGGTTTTGGCTATGACCCGATGTTTGTCCCCGACGGCTATGACATTACCTTTGCCGAGATGGATCGCTGGGAAAAGAACAAGATCAGCCATCGCGGCCACGCGGTGGAGATGTTCGTGAAGGGCTGCTTTGGCGGATGATTGGCGCAACGGGGGCTTTGGCCTGTATGTGCATTGGCCCTTTTGCGAGGCCAAATGCCCATATTGTGATTTCAACAGCCACGTTTCCAGTAATATTGTTCAAAAACAATGGCTTGAGGCGTATCTGACCGAGTTGCATCGCTCGGCCACAGAAACGCCCAATCGCGTCCTGAACACGATCTTCTTCGGTGGCGGCACCCCATCTCTGATGGACCCCGACACAGTCGCAGCTGTGATTGATGAGGCCCGCGCCCTGTGGCGCCCCGCCAATGACATGGAAATCACGCTTGAGGCCAATCCCGGCTCGGTCGAGGCTGGGCGCTTCGCTGCCTATCGTGATGCCGGCGTGAACCGGATCTCAATGGGGGTACAAGCGCTGAACGATGAAGATCTGCGTCGTCTGGGCCGTATCCACACAGTGGCCGAAGCACACGCCGCCTTTGATATCGCACGGAATTGCTTTGAGCGTGTCAGTTTCGATCTGATCTATGCCCGCCAGCATCAAACGTTGGACGATTGGCGCGCGGAACTAACCGAAGCCCTGTCGATGGCCGTTGATCATCTGTCACTGTACCAACTGACGATCGAGGAAGGCACCGCCTTTGGCGACCGTTACGCGGTGGGCAAACTGCGCGGCCTGCCCGAGGATGACCACGCCGCTGACATGTACCTCGCCACGCAGGAGATTTGTGAGGCCCACGGCCTGCCCGCCTATGAGGTTTCGAACCACGCCCGACCGGGGTCAGAGTCGCAACACAATCTGATTTACTGGCGTTATGGCGATTATGTCGGCATCGGCCCCGGAGCACACGGACGAGTAACCGCAAACGGAACAAAATGGGCCACCGAAACATACCTATCGCCGAATGCGTGGCTGAAAGCTGCATCTGCGGGATCAGGTGAGAAGGAGCGAGCTGCCTTAACTCTGCAAGATCAGGCAAGTGAATACCTTATGATGGGGATTAGGATTGACGAAGGACTAGATATTGATCGATTTGGTGCTCTGTCCAAGCAACCTCTGCCACAAGAGAAACTGCACCATCTCTGCGAACTAGGGATGATCGAACTGCATGATAACCGGCTTCGCGCAACCAAAGAGGGACGCGCAGTTCTAAACGCCGTCATTCGAGAATTGTTGGGGTAACATGCAGTATCTCTGGGCAGCTTTGGGTTTGATTAGCGTCGCGCTTGCCGTGATCGGCATTGTGCTGCCCCTTCTGCCCACGGTGCCGTTCCTACTGTTGGCGGCGTTCTTCTTCGCGCGCTCGTCTTCACGCCTGCACCACTGGCTAATCACGCATCGTACGTTTGGACCATTAATCCAGGATTGGCAGAGCTCTGGCGCCATTCGACCCGCCGCAAAAAGAGCGGCCACCGTGTCGATCGCTGCCGTCTTTGGAATTTCTGTTCTGATCGCGGTGCCCATCTACGTATTGGCAATTCAAGCCGTCGTTCTTGGCGGTGTGCTAACTTTTATTTGGACCCGGCCTAACGACTAAGTTTGGCACACAGATCGTCCAACTGATCCAGATTCTCATATGTCAAAACAACCTGTCCCGTCTCGGTTCCGGCTTTATGATTGATGACAACCTTCATTGCGAGAATTGCAGACAGGTCTTTTTCAAGCGCACGCGTATCGGCGTCTTTGCCCGCGTCCAAATTCCGTGATCGTGGTGCAGATTTTTCAGCCTCGGGTTGATGCTGCTTTTTTACCAAAGCCTCAGTTGCACGCACCGAAAGACCATCTCGAATGACGGTTTTGGCCAGATCGGTCGGGTTTTCAGCCGTCACCAAAGCCCGCGCATGTCCGCCAGAAAGCTTCCCCTCAACGACGAAATGCTGAACGTCCATTGGCAAAGACAAAAGTCTCAAAAGATTCGCTATATGACTGCGGCTTTTACCCAGTGCTTCGGCGAGTTTCTCCTGCGTATGACCAAAGCGATCCATAAGCTGTTTGTAGCCCGCCGCCTCTTCTACTGCGTTCAAGTCGGCGCGCTGGATGTTTTCGATAATAGCGACTTCCAGAACCTCAGTGTCGTCGAAATCCCGGACGATCACCGGTATATTGTGCAATTGCGCCATCTGAGCAGCGCGCCATCGACGTTCGCCCGCGACGATTTCATAGTCCCCTTCAGAGATCTCGCGTACGATCAGCGGCTGAATGATGCCCTTTTCTTTGACTGAAGCCGCAAGTTCATCCAGTTGCTCGCGCGAGAATGTTCTGCGTGGCTGATTAGGATTCGCGTGCAGTTTTTCGATTGGTACCGTCATGTCCGGACGACGCGGTTCGGATACAGAGCGACCTTCGGGTTCTTGCGTCACATCAGCCATCAAAGCGGACAATCCGCGGCCCAAACCTCGGGGTTTTGCTTTCTTTGCGGCCACGTGACCCTCCTTTTACCGCTTATGCAGCGGCTTTTTTGTTTTTATGAATGACTTCCCGTGCCAAATGACGGTATGCCATCGCCCCTAAAGAGCCGGAGTCATATTGCAATACAGGCAACGCATAAGACGGAGCCTCACTCACCCGAACATTTCTAGGTATCTTGGTTTTAAATACCATCTCACCCAGATTGTCACGCGCGTCCTTTTCGACCTGCCGGGACAAGTTGTTGCGGTTGTCATACATGGTCAACACAACACCTTCGATTCTGAGGTCGGGATTCGCCGTTTGTCGTACCTCTCGGATCGTCAACATCAGTTGTGATAAACCTTCCAAGGCGAAAAACTCGCTTTGCAAAGGAACAAGGACAGAATGCGAAGCCACCATAGCATTCACAGTCAGCAAGTTCAGTGACGGTGGGCAGTCGATCAGCACAAAATCAAATTCAAACTTGTCGATCGCCGTTTGTCGCAACGCGTCGTGCAACAGATAGCTGCGCTTCTCGTTTGAAATAAGCTCAATATCCGCCGAACTCAGATCCACTGTGGCCGGAATGACGTAGAGTCCGCCAATTTCTGTCTCTTGGATAACTGCCTCTAGCGGAGCGTCATCCAGAATAAGGTCGTAAGTTGTCCAATCCCGGTCTTCAACACCAAGCCCGGTTGAGGCGTTGCCTTGGGGATCCAGATCGACAACCAGGACATTACACCCAGCTTCGGCTAGTCCCGCTGCGAGGTTGATCGCAGTTGTTGTCTTCCCTACCCCACCTTTTTGATTGGCAACCGCAATAATTCTGGGGCCGGTGGGGCGAGACAGGTCAACCACGTGAAACTCCTTTGATCTTAAGGATAACGGCTTGGGGTTCTGTTAAACTTGTAATCGGGTCGGCTTGGAAATTCCATTCTTCCCGAGCGTCGTCCAATTCTTTTTTCCAGTTTGCGCCTTTCGGCAACAACGCCACGCCGGACTCGCTTAAATGCCTGTCACAATAGGATAAAAGCGTCTTCAGATCCGCTAGTGCACGGGCTGACAAGACTTGCGCATTCAATGGTCCAACTGTTTCAATTCGCTTAGATATGATCTTGCAATTGGCACCACATTCGCGCGCAACATTCCTTAGAAACGCCGATTTCCTTTGATCGCTTTCGACAAAAGTAAACTCTGCATTTGGGTTCTCTTCTACCGCCATCAAAGCGCAGACCATACCCGGAAAACCTCCTCCGCTACCCAAGTCAGCCCAGTTGTCGAAGGTCTCTGCACACCGATAAACCTGAACCGAGTCCTTGATGTGCCGAACCCAAATTTCATTAAGACTGTTGCGAGAGACAAGATTTATTTTGGGATTCCAGCGATTTACCAAGTCAACGTATGTCGTCAGCCGTTCCAATGTTTCACGTGAAACATCCAGACCTTCGAAAATCACCCCGATCATGCTTTTCGCACCTTTTGGTCCCGCCGAAGTTTCGCTAAGACCAAAGTCAAAGCTGCGGGCGTTACGCCTTCTACGCGTCCGGCCTGAGCGATATTTTCAGGTCTGGCAATGGATAGTTTCTGCTTCATCTCAGAAGACAGCCCTTCCAAAGCAAAAAAGTCAAAATCCTGCGGAATTTCGTAAGACTCATCCCGCTTCATCGCCTCAACATCTTTTTTCTGACGTTCGATATAATTCGCATACAAGGCGTCGCGCTCTACCTGAAGGCGTATGTCTTGGTCGACGGCCTCCAAAGCAGGAATTAATGGAAGTAAATCTTCGAACGACACATCTGGGAATGCTAGAACGGCCATACCATACCTGCGGTTACCGTCTTGGTTTACATTGATACCAGCAGATCGGATTTCCTTTGGCGTAAAACTGCGTTCAATCAACTTAGCCTTTGCAGCGCTAAGCTTTTCCATCTTTTCATAAAACGAGTTTCTGCGAACAGATTTCACACAGCCTAAATCCAAACCAATCGGTGTTAAACGTTGATCGGCATTGTCAGCACGCAAAGACAAGCGGAATTCAGCCCGAGAAGTAAACATTCGATACGGTTCAGCAACGCCACGAGTTGTCAGGTCATCTATCATAACGCCGATATAACTGTCTGAACGTGTGAAATGGACGGGACCCCTATCAAATGCCAACAAAGCAGCATTTAAACCCGCAACCAATCCTTGGGCCGCGGCTTCTTCGTAACCTGTTGTTCCATTGATTTGCCCGGCAAGGAAAAGTCCAGGCACCTCTGGAAGTGCCAATGATGACGTCAGTACACGCGGATCGACGTAGTCATATTCAATTGCGTACCCAGGTTGAAGAATCTCTGCGTTTTCTAGGCCCCTAATCGACCGAACATATTCCAATTGAACATCTTCGGGCAAAGAGGTGGAGATTCCGTTGGGATAGATTGTGTGGTCATTCACACCCTCGGGCTCAAGGAAAATTTGATGAGAGTCCTTGTCTGCAAACCTAACAATCTTGTCTTCTATAGATGGACAATACCGAGGACCAATCCCGTCAATGTGGCCACCATACATCGCTGATCGCGACAGGTTTTGCTCGATAATCTCATGCGTTCGTGAGTTGGTATGTGTTATGCCGCAGGAAATCTGAGGCGCTTGGACAGTCTTAGATAAAAATGAGAATAACGTCGGAACGTCATCACCGTCCTGACGCTCTAGACCAGACCAATCAATGGTGCGGCCATCAAGCCGCGGGGGCGTTCCAGTCTTGAGCCGACCTAATGGAAGTTCGAAGCTATCCAGTCTCTCGGCCAGTTTAACCGATGGTCTATCACCCATTCGGCCACCAGGTCTAGAAACATCACCTATATGAATGATTCCCCGCAGGAACGTACCCGAGGTCAAGATCACTGCAGCGGCGCTTAATTCGGACTCATCCGAGAGCTTTATGCCGACAACCTTGTTGCCAGACATCAGAAAGTCAACGACTTCACCAATAACTACGGTGAGGTTCTGTTGTGCTTGTGTTTCTTTCTGCATTGCAGATCGGTACAAAGCTCGGTCTGCTTGTGTTCTGGGCCCTTGCACCGCTGGGCCTTTTCGGCGATTCAGCAAACGAAACTGAATTCCTGCCGCATCGGCGACCCGGCCCATGACGCCATCCAACGCGTCGATTTCTCGAACAAGATGCCCTTTACCTAGACCTCCAATAGCTGGGTTGCAGGACATGACGCCAATATCTGACGCAGAAAGGGTCACCAGTGCAGTGTTGGCACCCATCCGTGCCGCAGCATGAGCAGCCTCGGTTCCTGCGTGGCCTGCACCAATAACTACAACATCGAAATCTGAATGTTTCACGTGAAACACTCCTTACTTACCCAGGCAAAAACTTGAAAAGATCTCGTCCAACAAATCTTCCACGCCTATTCTGCCAACCAACGCCTCGAGCGCCCGAATTGAACTGCGCAACTCCTCAGCCACGATATCATACATGTCGGGGCCTGATTCAAGAAACGACATCGCAGCGATCAAGGAGGTCTGAGCATTTACCAGCGCAACACGATGCCGTTCCCGTGTTGCAATACCAGAACTAGTGGTTCGTTGACCAAGTACCCCCGATATATCGGATACTAGTCTATCCACGCCCTGACCTGTTATCCCCGATACTCCACCATCTGATACACTGCGAAGATCAGATTTCGGCAACACATGGATATCCCCCTTTTGCATAGAGATACCCAATAATTCGGGATCTTCGGCAAGGAAAACTCTAAGATCAGCTGTTTCCGCCCGTTTCCTGGCAAGCTCGATTCCCAGATTTTCAACGTGATCCTCAGTCTCGCGAAGGCCCGCTGTATCCAGCAAGGTAACCGGAAGCCCATCCAAGTCCATCCTTACTTCAATGACGTCTCGGGTAGTTCCGGCGTATTCGGAAGTGATTGCCGCTTCACGCCCTGCCAATGCGTTAAGCAAAGTCGACTTACCTGCATTTGGAAGACCTACTATAGCCACTTCAAAACCAGATCTGATGCGTTCAGCAATCCGGACACCTTCGGCTTGATACTGCAAGTCCGTAACAACACCCGAGATCAAAGAGCGGACCTCAGGAGTTACATCTGTTGGAACCTCTTCGTCGGCAAAATCGATCACGGCCTCCAACAATGAGGCCGCTCTGATCAAATCACGACGCCATCTTTCCGCAAGCGTTCCTAGTCCACCTGCAAGTATTACCTGCGCCTGCTTGCGCTGCGCTTCTGTTTCCGCATCTATGAGATCGGCCAACCCCTCGACCTGGGTCAGATCCATCTTACCATTCTCAAGCGCGCGGCGGGTGAATTCTCCGGGTTCTGCCAGGCGCAGACCGTTCGTATCCGACAGGCAACGCATGACGGCATTCACCGCGGCTGTACTGCCATGTATTTGTAGCTCTGCCACGTCCTCGCCAGTGAAACTGGCTGGTGCCTGAAATGTCAAAACCAGCCCATCATCCAGACGTGACCCATCTGGTGTCCGCAAGGTCCGCAACTTCATCCCGCGCGGCTGTAAATCCCCACCCGTCAAATCTGCCGCTGCAGAATGCGCCATGGGCCCCGAGAGGCGGATCACCGCCACCCCGGCTTTGCCTTGCGCGCTGGCCAAGGCGAATATCGTATCCATTCGAAGGCCTCGCGTTGGTTAAGACCTGTGTCAGGTATTCATTGAATCGAAGAACTCGCCATTCGTCTTCGTCTGTTTCAACTTGGACAGCAGGAATTCGATCGCGTCGGTCGTGCCCATCGGGTTGAGGATTCGGCGCAGAACAAATGTCTTGGCCAGATCGCCCTTGTCGACCAGCAAGTCCTCTTTCCGGGTCCCGGATTTGAGGATGTCGATGGCTGGGAACACGCGCTTGTCGGCGATCTTGCGATCCAGCACGATTTCCGAGTTACCGGTGCCTTTGAATTCTTCAAAGATCACCTCGTCCATCCGGCTGCCGGTGTCGATCAGCGCTGTGGCGATGATGGTCAGCGAACCGCCCTCTTCGATGTTCCGGGCCGCACCAAAGAACCGCTTGGGTCGTTGCAGAGCATTCGCATCCACACCACCGGTCAGAACCTTACCCGAAGATGGGACCACAGTGTTAAACGCCCTACCAAGTCTTGTGATCGAATCGAGCAGAATAACAACATCTCGTTTATGCTCGACCAATCGCTTGGCCTTTTCGATCACCATTTCCGACACGGCCACGTGGCGCGTTGCAGGTTCATCAAAGGTCGAAGACACGACCTCACCCTTCACCGAACGCTGCATGTCCGTCACCTCTTCGGGGCGTTCGTCGATCAGCAGGACGATCAGATAGCACTCGGGGTGGTTCTGTTCGATCGAATGCGCGATGTTCTGCAGGATCACCGTCTTACCCGTCCGCGGAGGCGCCACGATCAGTGACCGCTGGCCTTTCCCAATGGGCGACACGAGGTCGATCACACGGGCCGATTTATCCTTGATGGTGGGGTCCTCGATCTCCATCTTCAGGCGCTCATCCGGGTACAGAGGCGTCAGGTTGTCGAACAGAATTTTATGCTTGGCCTTTTCGGGCTCCTCAAAGTTGATCTTGGTCACTTTGATCAGCGCGAAATAACGTTCATTGTCATCCGGCGCTTTGATTTCACCTTCGACGGTGTCGCCAGTGCGCAGCGAATGCTGGCGGATCATATCAGGCGACACATAGATGTCATCCGGACCCGGCAGATAGTTCGCCTCGGGCGAACGCAGGAAACCAAAGCCGTCTTGCAGCACTTCCAGAACGCCGTCGCCGCCCACGGTCCAGCCCTCGTCCGCGCGTTCACGCAGGATCTGGAACATCATCTCGCCCTTACGCATGGTCGAGGCGTTTTCGATCTCCAGCTCTTCGGCCATGGCCAGAAGGTCTTTGGGGCTTTTGGCTTTCAGATCGGCCAGATTCAGAGATTCATTGGACATGATACAAACCTTCACCGCTGACTGTGCGGCACGAAGTGGAATTTCAGTACGGAAGATACGCCGCCCGGACGGGCGTGTTGTGCGTTACATACGCATCCCGGTGGTCCGAGTCAAATGCTCGCTCAGAACTTCAGAACGACCGCCAGAACGATGATCACCATCAAAACGGTCGGAACCTCGTTCATCATGCGATACTGCCGCCCAGTGAGCTTATTTCGCCCCTCTATGAAGTCCTTGCGTCGCGCCATCAGCCAATGATGGAACCAGGTCATCCCGATCACCGCAGCCCCCTTGGCCCAGGGCCAGGCCCAGTCCCAGCCAACAATGCCGGGTGTAAGGACCATGATCAGCCCGCAGACCCACGCCACGATCATCGCCGGACGCATGATCACGCGCAGCAGCTTCTCTTCCATTTCAAAGAAGATCTCCTGCGCTCCGTCTACGGCTTGCGCCTTTTCTACGTGATAGACGAACAAACGGGGCAGGTAGAACAAGCCTGCCATCCAAGAGATCACAGCCATAATATGGACTGACTTCACCCACGGGTAGATTGCGAAAAGGAGGTCGGTCATGCTGGCTCCGAGGGTTGCTCGAAACCCTCCCTAATAAAAAAATAAGAAAAGAAAAAGGAAGATGGTTTTGTAGGGTGAACAATTTCCGTGGATTACTTTTTTACACAAGTGTTTTCCCCAGGTGGATAGAATCCAGCTTGAACAAAACGATTCTGTTGAAGAAAAAAATTATTTATAAAAAACAGTGTTTTAAATAATAATTGAATGTGTACTTCTGGGGATAACTCTTTGGGTAATTAAGGAAATTCGGGTTATACCATTCGACAGACTTATCCTTGTCCCGGATGGACAGGATTTGGGCGAATCGGGGAAGTTTCAGTCGAAAACACCGGGCTTGCGTGTCAACCTGAAAACCATACAAACCATCCTAGAACGCTCAACGATTTGCACACGGGGTTTTCCACATGTCTGTCCCCATCATCCTGGCCTCGGGGTCATCCATTCGCGCGCAGCTTTTGCAGAACGCAGGCGTGCCGTTTACCGTCCAAGTCGCGCGCGTGGACGAAGAGACGATGAAACGCGCCTTGCTGGCCGAGGGTGCCAGCCCGCGCGAAATTGCCGATGCGCTGGCCGAGATGAAGGCGCGCAAGGTCAGTGACAAGAGCCCCGGCGCGATGGTGCTGGGCTGTGACCAAGTGCTGGATTTCGACGGTCAGCTTTTGTCCAAGCCCAAAACGGCCGAAGATGCTTTTGCGCAGCTTAAGGCGATGCGGGGTAAGCGGCACATGTTGTTATCTGCTGCTGTAATCTATCAAGACGGCGAGCCGATCTGGAGGCATGTGGGTCAGGTTCGCCTGCGGATGCGGATGAGCTCGGATGCGTATCTGCGTGACTATATCGACCGCAACTGGGAGAGTATCCGCCATGCGGTCGGGGCCTATAAGCTTGAAGAAGAGGGCGCGCGCTTATTCGCCACCATTGACGGAGATTATTTTAACGTTTTGGGTATGCCTCTATTAGAGCTGCTGAACTACCTGGCTGTCAAAGGGGTGATTGATCAATGAGCAAGACAAAAATTCCTTTGGCTGGGGTGATTGGTCATCCGGTCGCGCATTCGAAGTCGCCTCAGTTACATGGACATTGGCTAAAGACATATGGGCTGCCGGGTCACTACGTGCCGATGGATGTGGCCCCGGAAGATTTGCAGGATGTGTTGCGCGCATTGCCCAAGGCTGGGTTCGTGGGGACAAATGTCACTGTCCCGCATAAAGAAGCTGCGCTGCGACTGGCCGACGAGGTTTCGGACCGGGCACGCAAGATCGGCGCGGCAAATACGCTGGTGTTCCAGAAAGATGGCCGAATTCACGCCGACAATACCGATGGCTACGGGTTTCTTGAGAACCTGCGCAGCGGTGCGCCGGATTGGTCCCCGTCGGGCGGACCTGCGGTTGTGTTCGGGGCTGGCGGTGCCGCGCGGGCGGTGCTTCAGGCTTTGGTTGACGCAGAGGTGCCCGAGATTTTGCTGACCAACCGTACCCGTGAACGGGCCGAGATATTGCGCGATGAATTTGGACCCAGCATCAAGGTTGTCGATTGGGTTCAGGCTGGAAATGTAATCGAGGATGCGGAATTGGTAGTCAACACCAGTTCTTTGGGGATGCAAGGTCAGCCCGAACTGCGTGTGCCGCTGGACGGGTTGCAGCCCGGTGCGGTTGTGACGGATTTGGTTTATGCACCGCTGAAAACGCATTTATTAAAAACCGCCGAAGAGGTCGGCTGCACCACTGTCGATGGCCTAGGCATGTTGCTGCATCAGGCGGTGCCGGGTTTCGAAAGCTGGTTCGGCGTCCGCCCCGAGGTCAATTTGGACCTGCGCGCGGCTGTTTTGTCATGAGTTTCGCGCTGGGCCTGACAGGCTCGATCGGAATGGGCAAAAGCACGACGGCGCAGATGTTTGTCGATGAAGGCTGCGCGCTGTGGGATGCGGATGCGGCCGTACATAGACTCTATTCAAGGGGTGGAGCTGCCGTTGACCCAATGCACGCAGCTTTCCCGACCGCAATCGTTCACGGCGCAGTCAGCCGGGAGGCGTTGAAACAAATCATCGGAAATGACCCGGCTGCGCTGAAAAAGATCGAAGGCATAGTGCACCCTTTGGTCGCTGCAGACCGTGCGTCGTTTCGGGCGAACGCCACGGCGGATATTCTGGTTTTCGACATTCCCTTGCTGTTCGAAACCGGTGGAGACGCTGCGATGGATGCCGTCGCCTGTGTGTCGATCCCAGCCGATGAACAAAAGCGTCGCGTGATGGCGCGCGGTACGATGACCGAGGCGCAGTTTGAACAGATCCGTGCCAAACAGATGCCCAATGAAGAAAAATGCGCTCGGTCGGACTATGTGATCGAGACGGACAGTCTGGACCACGCCCGCGCGCAGGTGCAGGATGTGGTCAGGCAGATACGGGCGGGGCTGGCAGATGCGTGAAATTGTACTGGATACCGAAACCACGGGCTTTGACCCAGAAAGCGGCGACCGGATCGTCGAGATCGGCGCGGTTGAGCTGTGGAACCACATGGCCACGGGCGAGACCTATCATGTCTATATCAACCCCGAACGCGGGATGCCCGAAGAGGCCTTTGGCGTGCATGGTATCGGCCCCGACCTGCTGGATAACCCGCGCCCGCCGGAAAAGGGCGAGGTCACGCTGAAGGATAAGCCGGTTTTCGCAAAGGTCGGTCAGGGGTTTCTGGATTTCGTGCGGGATTCGCGTTTGGTGATCCACAACGCCTCGTTCGACATGAAATTCCTGAACGCCGAACTCAAATGGATGGGTTTGCCGACCCTGCCTATGGCACAGGCACTGGATACTCTGGCCATGGCGCGCAAGAAATTCCCCGGCTCGCCCGCGACTCTGGACGCGCTGTGCCGGCGGTTTAATATCGACAATTCGAACCGAACGCTGCACGGCGCGCTTTTGGATTCAGAGATCCTGGCCGAGGTTTATCTTGAACTTATCGGCGGACGACAGCCGGATTTTGGTCTGTCGACTTCGGTGGCGGCAACAGCAGCCGGGGGTGAGGAATGGCGGCCTACAGCCCGTCCGACGCCGTTGGCCTCAAGGATCACGGAAGAAGAGCGCGCGGCGCATGAAGGTTTTGTTGAAAAACTGGGCGAAAACGCCCTGTGGACCCGCGCCTGAAGGTGTCCCCGGCGCGGGTCAGATTGTTTAGGCTTCTGCTTTCTGCGCCTCGGCCTGACGGCGCATCAGCTCATTCCGGTACAAAGCTACAAAGTCGATATTGTCCAGATTGACCGGCGGATATCCACCGTCGCGTGTTACGTCGCTGACAATACGGCGCAGGAACGGGAACAGCATCCGGGGACATTCGATCATCAGGAAGGGGTGCAGCTGATCCTCGGCCACGCCTTCCACATGGAACAGACCACAATAGTCGATCTCGCACAGGAACAGGACGTCTTCCATCCCCTTGGCTTTGGACTTGAGGTTCAGCTTGACCGAGACCTCATACTGATGCTCGACCTGACGCTTTTTAGCGTCAAGATTGACCTGAACAGAAATCTCGGGCTGCACGTCGCCCGACACACCCTTTTGGGCCATCACGTTTTCAAAAGACAGATCACGAATGAATTGTCCCAGAACGCGCATTTGAATCTGAGGTGCAGCCGGTGCGGCTGCGGTGTTTTCTTTGGCGTCTTCTTCGGCCATGGGTCTACTCCGAAACTAAAATCCGCCATTGCTTAGCAAGTTGGGCGCGGCACCTCAATGCAGGTCACGGGCCATCCACCCATTTCGATGGTTTTGATGGGTCACGACGGGGTTGAACTTCGGTGTATTCCCCATCAATCACGTCATCACCCGATGGGTCGGGGCCACCGCGAAACTGCGCGCCTGTGCCCATCTGAAATTGAGTGATCTGTACTTTTGATTTCAGATATCGAAATACAGCGACGCGAACCCCCGGAATAAGAAGGGCAAATCCGACCGCGTCGGTGAAAAAACCTGGCGTCAGTAACAGTACACCGGACAGCAGGATCATCGCTCCGTGGGCCAATGGCTCGGTCGGATCGTCAAGGTCAGCAAAGGAACGCTGCAGATTTGCCAGCGCCATGCGACCTTGTGTCCTGACCAAAGCAGTACCCATAACAGCGGTCACAACGACAATTGCAAGCGTGGGCCACAGGCCGATCAGACCTCCGACCTGAATGAACAGGGCGATTTCGATGATCGGAACCAGCAAAAATGCCAGAAACAGATACATAAGCGTTATCCTTTACTACAGGTCGGGCAGTAGACTTGTCCCGAACTGTCACCTACATAGTGGCATAAGGCCGCGTATACAAAGCTGCGGTCTGATAAAGAGGATGAAATGAACGAACCGATGATCCAGTTGCTGGTCCTGGCCGGAATTGCCGTTTTCCTGATCCTACGCCTCAAAAGCGTGCTGGGGACGCGTGAGGGTTTTGAGAAGCCCCCCGTTCAACAGCAGCCGGAAGCGCATAAATCGCGCCGAGACTTCGAGGTGATCGAAGGTGGCCCGGATCACGACATTACCGACCACGTCGCCGAAGACAGCGAGCAGGCCCAATCCCTGGCCGCGATGAAAAGGATTGAGCCCGGCTTTTCTGTCAGCGAATTCGTCCAAGGCGCCCGCGGTGCTTATGAGATGATCGTCATGGGGTTCGAAAAGGGCAACCTGGATGAAATCCAGCCCTTCTTGTCCGAAGAAGTGTTTGACACATTTGTTTCGGTGGTCGCCTCTCGCGAAGATCAGGGTCTGACCATCGAGGCCGAGTTTATCGGTGTGCGGGAAACCGCCCTAGCTGATGTGAAGTTCGACAAGGACACTAACGAGGCCGAAATCACAATGCGCTTTGTGGGTGAACTGACCTCGGTCGTGCGGGATCGCGGTGGGGATATCATCGAAGGCAACCCCAACACCGTCAAACGCCAAAAGGACAGCTGGACCTTTGCCCGCGTCATGGGCTCGGACGATCCTAACTGGCTGCTTGTTGCCACGGACGCATGATTGCTGCGCTTCGGTCGCTTTTGCTGGGGGCTGTGATGGCAACCTCTGCCAGCGCCGAGGCGACGCGTTCCATTCTGTCATTTGACGATCTTGATGGCTGGGCCGCCGATGACCACGGTGCGGCCCTTTCAGTTTTCTTGAACACATGTGGTGATCTGGAAGATCCGGACTGGCGCGCCCTGTGTGCTGTCGCCCGCACCTACCAGGCGGATGCTGCACGTTCCTTTTTTGAACTGTTCTTTCGCCCCGTTCTGGTCGAGGACGGCGATGACGCCCTGTTCACGGGGTATTTTGAACCCGAGCTGCATGGCTCTCGCACGCGGACGGAACGGTACAAATACCCGATCTACAAAATGCCCCCCGAGGCACGGGCCGACGGACCTTGGTTGAGCCGCCGCGATATTCTGACAGGCGAGGCTATGAACGGCCGCGGGCTTGAGATCGCATGGGTCGATGACCCGGTCGAGTTGTTTTTTTTGCAGATTCAAGGCTCGGGGCGTATTCGCCTGCCTGATGGCGGTGGATTGCGCGTGGGCTATGGCGGGGCGAACGGCCATCCGTATCGTTCGATCGGGAAAGAGCTGATCCGACAAGGTGCATTGGCTGCGCATCAGGTCAGTGCGCAGATGATCAAATCCTGGGTACGCAAAAACCCCGAGGCTGGTGCCGAACTGCTGTTTCACAACCCCTCTTACGTGTTTTTCCGAGAGGTCACGCGCGTGGCACCCGAGTTTGGGCCGTTGGGCGCAATGAATCGGTCTGTCACGACCATGCGCAGTATTGCCGCTGATCCGGCCTATACTCCGCTGGGCGCACCGGTCTGGGTCGAAAAGGACGGCAAAGATCCTTTGCGCCGCTTGATGATTGCACAGGACACCGGGGCTGCAATCAAAGGCGCGCAGCGGGCAGATATCTTCTTTGGAACCGGGGACGAGGCTGGCCGCGCTGCTGGTCGTCTTAAGGATTCGGGGCGCATGGTCGTTTTGCTGCCAATCCAGCGCGCCTATGCGCTGTTGCCGGATGCATTCTGATGACCCGGCGCAAACTGACCGAGGACGAGATCGAGCTATGGCGCAAAGTTGCCAAACAAGCTGAACGGATGCATCCCGAGTTGCCACAATCCGTACATCCGACCCAACTGCCCAAGCCCAAGCCGACCAAAACGCCCAAAGCGCGGGTCGACCCGTTCGAGCTTGGCCAAACAGCGCCAGCCAAGCCATCGCGAAATTCGCTGCAGCCCTCTGTCACGGATCGGCTGCGGGCTAGCCCGGTACAGATGGACGCCAAGGCATTTGGTCGCATGAAGCGGGGCAAGATCAAGCCAGAGGGCAAGCTGGACCTTCATGGAATGCGCATGGACACGGCCCATCCTGCCCTTGTCCGATTTGTGCTGACCGCGCAGGCACAGGGCAAACGGCTGGTTCTGGTGGTGACCGGTAAAGGCAAGGATCGGGATGAACCCGGTCCCATTCCCACCCCGCGCGGCGTTCTACGCAATCAAGTGCCGCATTGGCTGTCGATCCCGCCGCTGGCGCAGGCGGTTTTGCAGGTTACTCCTGCGCATATCAGTCATGGCGGTGATGGCGCGTATTACGTCTATCTGCGACGCACGCGCTAAAACCAGCGAACAGCGCGTGTAATTCCGATCCAGACCAACGCGCTAACGGCAATAAAGAAAACACCGATCCATAAGAACTGATTGTCCAGTGCCATACCTTGGTCAATCAGAACTCCTGTCAAACCGGGACCGATTGCTGAACCCAATACCATGACCGCCGTGGCCATCGCCTTGATCGCACCAATATGGCGGGTTCCATAAAACTCGGCCCAAAAAGCGCTGGGCAGGGTACTGTTTGCCCCGACGGTCAGGGCCAGAAAGATCAATGCCAGTGCCGCTCCTCCCAGTGTATCTGTGGCCGAGACGATCATGAAACCAATTGCCATAGGTAATTGGTAAAACGGCATAATCCGCGCAGTGCCCCATTTGTCCAAAGCCCAACCCGCTGCAAACATCGAAAGCAGCGAAACCCCGGTATAGACCGGAAACAGGGCCACCAGTTCAATATGTTGCCAGTCTTTGATTTCAGCCAGGTGCACTTGATGAAAGAAGAACGCAGTGATGAAGGCGGATGGTCCCAGTGTTGCAGGGGTCATGAACCAGAAAAGCGGGTTCAGGAGTGCTTGCCTCCGGGTCCAGTGGCGCCCTTGCATACCGACAGAGGAATATTCGGTGGCAAGGCTTTGCGGGGTTCGTTCTTTCCGCAGCAGAAGCAGTAGGACCGGGATTCCCAAAACCACTACTCCGGCGGACATCACCCAAAGCACTCGCCAGTCTAAAAACACCATCGCGGCCACAAAGATCACTGGCAGCAATGCTTCGCCCACTGCGAACCCGACCGAGGCGATTGACAACGCCTTGCCCCGCGTCGCGGTGAACCAGCGCGCCATTGCGACCATGGCCAGATGGATGCTCAAGCCTTGACCAAACAAGCGCAGCAAAAAAATTATGACCGGCAACAGGAACAACAGGCTATTGAGCGCCATGGCCAACGCCGCCAGCGCCAAACCGCCCAGAACTGCAGGCCCCAGCACACGCACACGGAAGATATCCGTCAAACCTCCGGCCCAGATCATGACGACAGCGGAAACTGTGGTGCCCAGCGAATACAACCCACCCCACGCTCCATGGCTCAGCCCATAGGCGGTACGAATCTCGCCCGAAAAAACCGAAATGAAAAAGGTCTGACCGAAACTGGACAGGAATGTCAGCACCACTCCCGCACCCAACCACGCCCCGTTGTCACGTAGAAACCGGGCAGCCTGAAACTGCGTCACGGAGAGCTGACCTGCGCTTGTCCTGTTTCGGTCAGAACGATCTCGGTCGCGCCGGTCGGGTTGCGGACGCTTGCTGGGGCAATCACGTCGATGCCCCGCTGTTCGGTGCCAAATGTATTGCTGACCCGGCGGGCCGACCCGATGATCGCAAGCAATGCAGGCGAGGTTGCAGCCACGAAATGCGAGGATTCTGCGTCGTCATTAAAGGCCGTCGTGTCCAGAATGCTGATCTTGTACTCGGCCAGCGCGTCGGTCGAGCTGATATTACCCAGCCGTTCGCCCTTGGTGGTGCCGCGCAGCCGGGCCGAGATGCTCAGCAGCTTGTCCTTTTGTGAAACGATGACGATGAAGGGGTCAGGCGGGGTCTTGATGACGTCCATCTGGGACCGGAACAGATCCACATCCAGATCCGGCGCGATCAGAACAACCCCCTCGATGTTGCGCTTGGACCATCCGGGTTCGCGCAGCTCGGCCTGTCGCATCATCTCCATCGTCAGGGCGGTGCCCATGGAATGCGCCACCAGAACAACGCGTTTGACACCCATGGATTTCAGGTGGCGGACGGTTTTTTCCAGCCCGTCGCGGGCAAACAGCATACTGTCCAGATCATAGGCATAGCCATATCCCGTGGCCTGACTGGGCCAGGAATAGACCATTGTCGCGCCGGGGATGTTCAGATCGTGACTAAGCTGAGCGGCACGAAAGGCGGTTTCTGCCTGGGTGGTGTTGTACCCATGAATAAATATCGACACCTCATCTGCGCCTTTGAGGCGTGATTTCATGTCTTTGGGCCCTTGCAATTCCTCGACCCCGGCCATGACAAACTGTTTTTCAGGGTTTGGATTGGCGTAAGAAAAATCCAGCGTTCCCGGCGTGTGGTTGGGCGGGATAGAGACCGTCATTTCCAGAAATTGCAGTGTCTCACCGCGTTTGAACCCATATGATCCATCCACTTCACGCGCGCGGGTGGTGGTGGCAAAAATGGTCTCGGCCGTGCCGACGCTCAGCGCAGATGGCACAGTTTTGGACACGGTGCGATCCACGCAGGCGGTCAGAGACGTCGCGGTCAGTATAATCAGAAGGTAACGCAGCACGGGGAACGGCCCTTTAGAGGTTTGGCCCTAGGCTAACGCATTCCCGCCCCACGTCCAGCGAGGCAGGTTGGCACAGGCAGCAAAAATCAGCCGGGTGCGTTACAAAACGTAACGGCTGAGATCGGTGGATTTGGTCAATTCGCCCAGATTGTCATCCACGAACTGTGCATTCACAGTGATTTCCACTCCGGCCTGATCGGGTGCTGTGAACGAGAGTTCCTCGAACACGCGTTCCATCACCGTATAAAGCCGTCGCGCGCCGATGTTTTCGACGCTTTGGTTCACATCCGCCGCGATCTTGGCGAGCGCCGCGATGCCGTCATCGGTGAAACTGACAGTCACCTCTTCGGTGCCCATCAGCGCGGTGTACTGGCGGGTCAGGGCATTGTCGGTCTCGGTCAGGATACGCACGAAATCCTCTTCGGTGAGCGCGCGCAGTTCAACCCGGATCGGCAGACGCCCCTGCAATTCCGGAAGCAGGTCCGAGGGCTTGGCGATGTGGAACGCGCCTGAGGCGATGAACAGGATATGGTCGGTTTTCACCAGGCCATGTTTGGTGGATACGGTGGTGCCCTCGATCAGCGGCAGCAGGTCGCGCTGCACCCCCTCGCGGCTGACATCGCCACCGCGCGCATCCGAGCGGGCGCAGACCTTGTCGATCTCATCCAGAAAGACGATGCCGTTCTGTTCGACTGACTCCAAGGCCACACGGTTGACGGTTTCGTCATCCAGCAGCTTGTCGGCCTCTTCCCCGATCAGCGCGTCATAGCTTTCGGCCACGGTCATGCGTTTTTTGACGGTGCGCCCGCCGAACGCCTTGCCGAATATATCGCCCAGATTCATCATCCCCATCTGGCTGCCGGGCTGACCGGGCAGGTCAAACATCGGCATCGGGTTTGAACTGTCGGCCAGCTCCAGCTCGATCACCGTGTCATCCAGCTCTCCGGCCTTTAGTTTTTTGCGGAACATCTCGCGCGTGCCTTCGCGGGCGTCTTCCCCGGCGATGGCTTCGATCACTCGGTCTTCGGCGGCTTGATAGGCGCTCGCTTTCACATCCTCGCGCATATACTCGCGTGTCTGGATGATCGCCGCATCGGCCAGATCGCGGATGATCTGTTCGACGTCGCGGCCGACGTAACCCACTTCGGTGAACTTTGTGGCCTCAACCTTGATAAAGGGGGCGCGAGCCAGCTTCGCCAGACGGCGGCTGATCTCGGTCTTGCCGACGCCGGTGGGTCCGATCATCAGGATGTTCTTGGGATAAACTTCGTCCCGGATGTCATCGGCCAGTTGTTTGCGCCGCCAGCGGTTGCGCAGCGCCACAGCGACCGCGCGTTTGGCATCCTTCTGACCGATAATGAAACGGTCCAGTTCCGAGACAATCTCGCGCGGGGTCAGGTCGGTCACGGGTGCAGTCCTTTCGATCAGCGGTTTGGCTTACGTAGTCACCGCACAGGTGAAAACAACAGCGGCAGCGTTGGTTAGCAACGCCCCATCGTGTTTGCAATTGCTTTCCATAGGTGAAACGCGCCCATTCTGTTACGGTGGCCTGAAGGTCAGGAGCTTGAAAATGACGAAAATTGCCAAGATCACCCTGCTGTTTGTGGTGTTTGTGGACTTGCTGGGTCAGGGTCTGGTCTTTCCGATCATCAACTCGCTGATCATGGAGACGTCGTCCAGTTTTCTGCCCGAAAGTACACCGATGGGACGGCGGCATTTCTACTACGGTTTGGTGATCGGGTGCTTCTTTCTGTCGTGGTTTCTTGGGGTGGTTTATGTGTCCAAGGTCTCGGACTCGATCGGACGCAAGAACGCGCTACTGGTTTGTCTGGGTGGGGCGCTCGTGGGCTATGCGCTGACGATCGCCTCACTTTACCTCAACAGCCTGCTGCTGTTGATCATTGGGCGGTCAATCACTGGGTTCACAGCCGGAAACCAACCCATCGCACAGGCGGCGATGATTGATGGCAGCACGGATGCCGCCGACCGGGATCGTAACATGGGGTACATCGTCACCGGCGTCAGCTTTGGCCTGGTCGGAGGGCCCATCATCGGTGCCGTTCTGTCCGACGCCACTTTGCTGGGCAGCTATGCCACGCTCAAGATGCCGTTCTACGGCGCGTTTGTTCTGGTGCTGATCGCCATCTTTATGGTGATGACCTTTTTCAAAGACACAAGGACCGAGCGGACTGCTTTCGTGTTTCGCCCCCGCGATATTACCGACAGCCTGATTGCGGTGCGCGGGCATCCGATGGTCTTGAAGATCCTGCCAGTCTATTCCTTCTTCATGATCGCCAACGTCACCTTCTACGTGTTCGTCGACAATTATCTGACCAGTCGCTTTGGCTATGGCGTCATCGGAGGGAGCATGGCCATGGTCGTCATCGGCTTTGCCCTGGCCTTTTCCAGCACCTTTCTGGTGAAACCAGCACAACAAAGGTTCAGCAAGCATCAGATCATTTATGTCTCGCTGATCACAATGGTGATCTGTGGCTTTGGTTTCGCCTTTAGCCCCAGCGGTGTTCTCAGTTACGTGCCGGTGTTCTTTTTCTATTTCTTCTTCGGGGTATCTTATCCGACTTTACTGGGCTTATTTTCAGCAAGTGTCAGCGAAACCGATCAGGGCTGGGTCATGGGCGTGACAACAGCCGTCTTCTGCCTGGCTGGAGGGATCATGTCCCTGATTGGCGGCGGATTGATGAGCATCGATATCCGCGTGCCCTACTATATCGTCATCGTCGCGGCGATACTGGGCCTGATCGGCATGCACCGCCGCTGGAAAGGGAAAGAGATCAAAGCGTTATTGGCCTGAGATTTCCTCGACCGTCAGATTGCCGTTGGTGTAGACGCAGATATCGGCGGCAATAGCCATTGCCTCGCGCGCCACGGTTTCGGCGGTTTTGTCACTGTCCATCATCGCGCGGGCGGCGGCCAATGCGAAATTGCCACCCGACCCGATGGCGGCGACGTTGTGTTCGGGCTCTAGCACGTCCCCTGCCCCGGTGATCACCAAAAGGTCTTTGCCGTCGGTGACGATCAGCATCGCCTCAAGCTTTTGAAGGTACTTGTCGGTGCGCCAGTCTTTCGCCAGCTCGACCGAGGCCCGGGCCAGTTGGCCCGGCGTTGCCTCAAGCTTGGCTTCCAACCGTTCCAGCAAAGTGAAGGCGTCGGCTGTTGATCCGGCGAAACCTGCGACGACCTCGAACCCACCGGGGGACAGGCGGCGCACCTTGCGGGCAGTGCCTTTGATCACCGTCTGGCCCAGACTGACCTGCCCATCCCCGGCAATCACCACTTGGCCGCCTTTCTTGACGCCAATAATTGTCGTGCCATGCCAACCGGGAAAATCGCTGTTTGCCATAGGGGCCTCCGTTTTCAACTGGCATCCTATATGGGCCGGGCGTGCGTTCAGCGCAACAGTTCTCAAACTGCTCAAAAGATATGCATTGAGTGCAATTCGGGGTTACCAGACTAGCAATTGTGAGACTCGGGCTTTGATCCTACATGAGCCTCACAACCGACGAAGGGTCGGCTGTTTCAGTTACAAGGAATGCGCAAATGGCAACCACCGCAAATATCCATGCGCCGCTCGGAGCAGCTACCATCCTGCATGTAGTGGACGCGTTCTTCGGAACCTATGAAAAGGCACTGGCGTGGAATGAATCCCGCAAGACACGCAAGCTGTTGTGGGAACTCTCCGACACCCAGCTGGACGATGTCGGTCTGTGCCGTGCGGATATCGAAAAATTCTGATCCGCAATCAGGATACCCGCTTAGACAAGCCGCTCGAAGCCGAGCGGCTTTTTCTTTGTCAGGACAGTTTGTATTGGCCGTCCATGTCAGGCAGGAATGCCTCGATCACGGCGGTGGCCACAACATGACGCCCCGCGTCCGGGTCAACGACATCAAGCCCACCTTGAACCGCACGAACCTGCGCCCGACCGCGTGGCAAATCAGCAGCCACCTGATCACAGTCCACAGCTGACGGCTGTTGTACCCCGATCGTCACCTGAACCCTCATCGCTGTGTGATCCACACCAAGCTTGGAAAAAAGCGTGATCGAGGAATGGTGCAGCGCATCCTGCACCGCGCGTCTTGCGGCCTTTGTGTAATCCTGCCCGTACAGGTCATTTCCAGTGCCCATCTCAAGGATAATTCGCTTTTCGCTCATCAAACGGCCTCCATATCAAACGAGACTATGATTGCGGCATTGGCGATAACGGTGTGACCTTGCGCATCAGGCTTTTCTATATCCAATCCCCCTTGATTGACCTGGATCGAAGGTCGCCCATAGGGAAAAACGGCCTTTAACGCCTCGACATCCACCTTATCCGGTTGGACTACGCCGATTTCGGCATCAATGATCATGGCCTCTTTCGGAAAGCCGAACAGCTCTGCCATATTCACCGAGTTGTGCCACAAGGCATCCTTGATCGCGCGCAGCGCAGCCTCGGTATAGTCTTGGCGGCGCAAGGACGTTCCCATGCCAAATTCAACAAGAACACGTGTTTTAGCCATTTGATCCTCGGTCACAAAAAAGGCGCCCCTAGTGGGACGCCTCTTATTTCGGTTGATCCAATGGATCAGATGGACTCTTCGATCCAGCTTTGCAGCGCGGCTTTGGGTGCCGCGCCTGCGCGGTTCGAAACAACCTGACCGTCCTTGAAGATGAACAGCGCGGGAATACCGCGTACACCCATCGCTGCAGCGGCGTTCGGGTTGCTGTCCACGTCTACCTTGGCAATTTTCACCTTGCCGCCATACTCGGTCGCCAGCTCTTCCAGAGCGGGGCCGATTTGCTTACAGGGGCCACACCATTCTGCCCAGAAATCGACAACAACAGGGATGTCGGAATTCTTGACTTCGGCGTCAAAGGTATCGTCGGTTACGGCTACGGTCGACATATTCTGTCTCCTGAATGGGGAATGCTTGGCTTCAGAACCTAGGCACGGGGTATCCCGAGGTCAAGGTATCTGGGCGCGGGTCAGTGCTTGGGTCACAAGTTCGTGTGGCAACCACATCAACTGCGCGGTGCGGGTCCAAAGGATGGCGGTTTTCACTTTTCGGTCGGGATAGATTTGGGCCATCGCTTGCGCATAAGCTCCCATCTGCCGCAAAAGACCCTCGGGGCACGCAGTCGGGGCCTCTGGAACGGTGGCGTTTGATTTAAAATCAATCACCTGCACCTCAGTTTCGGTTACGATCAGCCGGTCAATCACCCCATGCATTCGTTGACCGCCCAGATCTGCGCTAACAGGAACTTCGGCCAGTGTGTTTTCCGCAAAGACAGGCCGCAAGTGGTCTGAGGTCAGAACGGCCTTTGCCTCTGCCAGCAGATCGTTGCGTTCGATGTCTTGCATATCGGGTAGTACTCTGGCGCAAAGCTGCGGCCAGTCCTGATGTGGTGCGCCGGGCAGGTGTTCCAGCAACAGATGCAGGCGGGTGCCCCTGAGTTTGGCGGCCTCTTCATCCTGCCCCGCATCACCCGGCAGCGCTTTGGCTCCACCCAGATTAGAAGGGCTGAGCGTCTCGGACTGCGGCAAAGGCGGCGCGGCGGGGGATTCAAACACTGGGGGCAGATCAGTCTGCGTGGTTTCGGCCTGTTCCTGTTCGACAAGCGACAGCCCGTCCCAATTCCCATGCGACAGGCGCAGAGTTTCCGAGCCTGGCAGTTGCGTGGCCCCTGCCCGCGCCATTGCCGCCGCGACCATCTGATACCAGCTGGTGCCATCCTTGCCGACGTCGCCCGCAGCCCCGACGATCAGCCACTTTTCTGCCCGTGTCAGAGCCACATAGAGCAATCTCAGGCGCTCATTCTCTTCCCGCGCGCGGGCCTCAGACCGGGCTTGAGCAATCAACGCGGGTGAGGCATCCGCGGGCACTTTCCACAAAGGCACCCCCTCGCCTACCATGATCTCGGCATCGCGGGGGGCCTGCCGTTTTCCGGTATCGGGCAGGATTACGATCGGAGCCTCTAGCCCCTTTGAGCCATGCACTGTCATCACCCGGATCATGTTGCCGACACCGCTCATCTGCCGTTTGATTTCCAGATCGTCGGTCTGCATCCAGACCAGAAAGCCGGTCAGGCTGGGAATATCCGTGCGCTCATAAGCCAGGGCCTGCGACAGCAGCGCGTTGATTCCGTCTTCTGCCTCGGCCCCCAGACGACCCAGCAATTTGCGCCGTCCGTCATGGCAGGTCAGGATGCGTTCGATCAGGTCATAGGGGCGCAGAAAGTCGATCTGGCCGCGCAGGTCATTCAGAATCTCAAGCGTTTCGGGGAAATCCTCGGCCCGGTGGCGCAGGGCGGCCCATAGGAACTGCTCGGACCGCCGGTGTGCCAGATCGAATAGCTGCTGCTCGCTCCACCCGAATAACGGTGATTTCAGCACAGTGGCCAGCGACAGACTGTCTTCGGGCGTGGCCAGAAAGCTGAGCAGCGCGGCGAGATCTTTCACCGCCAGTTCCGCCCCGACCTTCAGCCGGTCGGCCCCGGCGATGGGCAGATTGGCGGCCTTGCAGGCGCGGATGATCTCGGCAAACAGATCGGACCGGCGCTGCACTAGGATCAAGAAATCGCCCGGCTGCACCTTGCGCCGCAAGAATGCGCCGGGGGTGTCGTTATCCTCGGGGATCGTTTCGCCCCGGTCGATCATCTCTTTGATCGAGTGTGCCACCTTTTCCGCCAGAATAACCGTGTGATGCCGTGCGCCGGGGCGATCGACGGGATCGGTCCAGTCGCCATCCTCTTCATCCTCGACCTTTTCAACCACGGGCCACAGGTCGACTCGCCCCGGCAGGCTGGTTTTGAAAGCGCGGTGCAGGGCTTTGTCCTGAAACCCGGCCTCGGCATGGCCTTCGAACAGGATATTGACCAAGGACAGGATGGCGCTGGACGAGCGAAAGGAATATTCCAGCTCCAAACTCTCCAGTTTAGAGCCTGAATTGCTCAGCCGCCGCCCGAATTCCTGCTGCATCTGGTCAAAGGCCGCAGGGTCCGCGCCCTGGAAGGAATAGATCGACTGTTTCTTGTCGCCGACCACAAAGATCGTGCGCTCGACCCCAGACCTTGCCCCCTCGCCGCTGGTGAATTCCTGCGCCAGCTTCTCGACCACATCCCATTGGTCGGGGCTGGTGTCTTGCGCCTCGTCCACCAGAATGTGGTCGATGCCGCCATCCAGCCGGTACAGCACCCATTCGGCAACCGCCGGGTCGTTCAGCACTTGCCGTGCGCGCAGGATCAGGTCGTCGAAATCCAGCCAGCCGCGCAGCTGCTTGCGGCGCTCATATTCCGGCAGAAAGGCAGAGGCGAACCGGTGCAGCACATGGGTCTTGCGCGCCGCCACCAGCGCCAGCCGCTGTTCCCGCGCAGCCTCGATGCGCAGCATCAACGCCTCAAGCTGTGGCATCTGCCCGGCCAATGCGCCTTCGCGCAGGGCTTTGGTCGGGAACGTGTTGATCTTGGCGGTAAAGGGTTTTTTGGCGGCCTTTCCGGTCAGAAAAACGCTTTCCAAGATGGGCAGACTGCTGATCCGGGGATCGGAGAACGCCGCTAGTTTTGCGGCCGCTTTGGCGTTGTTGCCGCCGCTTTCCGTCAACGCGGGCAGGATCGCGCGGATCAGGTCGACCTCACCGCCCAGAAACACGCGCGCGATCAGAGCGTCTTCGTCTAACCCATCGGGCAGGTCGAACCGGTCCAACAGATCAGCCCAGCCCAAGGGCTGCGCAAACAGGTTGCGCTTGTGGGTGATCGCGGCGGTCAGATTGTCGAACCCTGTATCGGTAACGAAACGGGCCACATCCTCGATCAGAGCGGCCTGCGGGCCTTCGGCGAAATCCTCGACGATTTCTTCGCGCAGCAAGGCGGCGGCGCGGTCTTCCATCTCGGAAAACTGGGGGCTGACCCCGGCCTCGAGCGGGAATCGCCGCAGAAGCGAGGCACAGAAAGAGTGGATCGTCTGGATTTTCAACCCGCCCGGCGTTTCAATCGCGCGGGCAAATAGCGTGCGGGCTTGTGCCAGACGGTCGGGATCAATCCGGCCGGGGACGCCCAGATCGGTCAGTTGCGCCAGCAGCGCCTTGTCACCCAGCATCGCCCATTCGCCCAGCCGTTTGAACAGACGGTTCTGCATCTCACTGGCGGCGGCTTTGGTGTAGGTCAGGCACAAGATGTGCTGCGGCTGCACCCCGTCCAGCAGTAACCGCGCCACCCTGTCGGTCAGAACCCGCGTTTTGCCCGAGCCCGCATTTGCCGCCAGCCAGGTCGAGGCATCGGGCCGCGCTGCCTGCACCTGCCGTTCGGTCGCGTCGTTGCGGGCGCTCATGTCAGATCCTCGGGCTTGGTGTCTGCGGTGCGGTCCCATTCGCCGAACCGGGCCAGATGGTCGTAATCGCCAGAGTCGGTGTCCTTGTGCAGCATCCGACGCGAGGAAAAGCCTTGGTTAGGCTCTAAATAAGCCGAAATCAGCTCTTTTAACTCGGCCAACACCTTGTCCGTCGGTTCTTTCGCCAACGGTGCGGGGACTTCTTTGTAGCTGCCGCCCATGCCGATAAACACCGCCTCAGCCACGGGCAGAGGGTCAAAACCCTCGATCCCGCCCTGCTCGGCCATGGCGGCTTCGATCAGCAGTTGCTTGTCAAATTTGGACTGCTGGCTTTCGGTCGGAGGCGCACCGGTTTTGTAATCCACCAGCCGCAGCGCGCCCCGGCTGTTCAGGTCGATACGGTCGGCGCGGCCTGCGATGGTAAAATTCAGCGGCTCTAGCACCAGCTTCATAGCGGCCTCAAACGCCACGGGCCCGCCATCGCTGCGTCGGGCGGTTTCGGCGCGTAAGAAATCATCGGCGATCCGCTCCAGCCGTGCCAGCCACAATTTGCGGGCGGTGGGCCACGCAACATGTTGATCCAGAAGGGTTTCTGCGCGTTTCAGAAATGTTTCGAGGGTCAGCAGTGCGGTGTCCAGTACGCTGTCCTTGACGAAATGTTCCAGAATCTCGTGGATCACGATGCCACGCAATAACGCATCGGGGGCCTGCACCAACGGGTCCAGAGGCCGCAGCCGCAGCACATGTTTGGCATAAATCGCATAAGGGTCCCGTATCAGGCGCTTGATCTCGGTCACGCTCAGACGACGCGGGCGCGACGTGACCGGAGGGCGAGGAGACGGGCGCGATGCCGCCGGAATTTCGGGCGCGATTTCAAGTTGTTCCGACCAGCTCAGCCATTTCTGCCCGCGCCCGCGCATGGCCGAAAGGGCGGCTCGACCGCCCTGTTCCGGCAGGCCCTGCAACAGGTTCGTCAAACGGTTCAACCAGCGCGACGGCACGGTTTCGGCATCATCGGATCGGGTGGCCCGGGTCAGCCAGACCTCGGGCGCGCCGATGGCCTGTTGGAAATCATGCGCCGATAGACCAATCCGCCGTTCGGGCAACAGCAATCCTGCCTTGGCGCGCATCTGGCGGTTCAGCCAGGGATCAGGGCTTGGGGCCTCGGGCCAACTGCCTTCGTTCAAGCCACCAAGGATAAGTAGATCTGCACCCTGTACTCGTGCCTCGAGTGTTCCCCAGATCATGATATGGGGATGCGGTGCGTCGCGGTCCCGGACCTCTTCACCTGACAGCAATGCACCCAGCAAATCCGCAAAGTCATGCGCCGTCATCGGACCACCATGACCAGCTTCTTCCGTAAGTGCGGTCAGAACCGACAAAGCCTTTTGTCCTGCGTTCTTGTCCCAAAGCGTACCGGGCCCCCCGGTATTTCCGGCTGAAATCGCTTCGGCCAGATCGCGCAACCGGATGACCCAGTCCGATAGTGGCAGATCTGTAGTCACTTGTTGGTCGCAGAAGTGATGCGACACCCAACGCACCCAATCGTCCGGCACCTCTTTGCGGATCGCAAACGCGGTCAGGCTGCGGCTGTCCGGGAACGGAGGCCCATGCCGCCGCAGGTCAAGCTCCAGATCGCGCGTGTGCAGCAGATGTGTACCGCGATCGCCACCATCGTGGCAAAGGGGATGTTTTAGTAGTGTCAGCAGGGCCTCGCCATCCAGCCGTCGCGCAAACAATCCGGCCACATGGCGCAGGAATCGCCCCGGTGGTGAAAGCTGCAGCGGCAGACCTGCGCTGTCATCTGGCAGAATGTTCCATCGATCCAAAGCAGCACTGACTTGCCGCGTCAGCATCCGGTCCGGGGTGATCAGAGCAGCGGTCTGACCTGTCTCGGCCGCTTGCCGCAAGCGCAGGGCAATGGCCAGCGCCTCGTCCCGCGGCGATTGTGCCTCGACCAGGGTCAGGTCTTTCGTCGCGCCGTCCAAATCTGTCAGCTTGGGCCCTTCGGACATCCAGGCATCCGTGATTGGTGCTGGGCGTAATGCTAGGGAAACCAAACGGTTACGCGCGGGTGACGGAGGTGTATCAGGTGTCCAGGGCGTGACTTGATCGGGCCTCAGATCAAGCTGAGTTATCAATTTGTGAAATCGGTATTGCGGGTGATCTTCCGAGGTCAGGGCATCGTCCAACCCCCGCCAGACGTGATCAGGCTGATCGAAGTCGTACCCCGGCAGGATCAAAGCACCCTGTGGAAGGCGCGCCACCGCCTCCATCAGCATCAGTGTGGTGCCGCGTGATCCGGTAGATCCCGCCAGAATGACCGGATGTTGCGGAGGTGCGTCCCGCCACCGCGCAATAAGGTTTTCGACGACGATGCGCTGTCGGGCCTGCGCGTCCAGCGCATCGGGTCCTGCGTCGATGAATTGATCTGCGATCCCAAAAAAGGCCTGCGCGCGTGCCCAATGGCCAGACAAGTCGCTGACATCCAGCTGCCCGATTGCCTCGGGCGACACGCCCTCGCCCTGCATTTCGTCGATCAATGCGGCCAGACTGTCGGACAAATCGAACAGCGAAGATCGCGCCGCCAGATCAGGTTGTTGGTCCAGTAGTTTTGAGACCAGCTGTGTCAACTCCAACCGCCTGCGTAGTGCCGGAATAGCTGGCGGAACGCTAGCCAGGTCAACGCTTTCGCCCAAGTCTGTGACCAAGGATAAACGCGGCAGAAGGCAGGCTGGCCCTTGGTCAAACAACTCTCGCACACGTCGGGCCATTCGCCTTGTGTTTACCACCAGCTGCACCTTGGCCAATGCTTCGGGCGGATAGTCCTTGCTGCGGTCGCGCAACCCTTTCACCAAAGCGGCCGGAAAATCTGTGCCGGGGGGAACGGCAAATACACGGGGTAGACCGCTGGGGTCAAACATCCGCCAACATCCTTTCAGCCAGAGCGATCCCTTCGGGACGGCCCACATCGCACCAGCGCCCGGGATATGTCAGGCCAAACAACCGACCGTTCTGATGCATTCGGTCCCACAAAACATTCAACGAAAACGCCTTGTCCGGGATATCGGCCAATCCATCGGTTTTCATGATCTGCGCGCCACCATAAACCAACCCCGGGCCGCGCGTGATGCGGCCGTCGCGATCTGCAGTGAAATCACCCTGACCCGCATGTCCAACGGCTTGGTCTGTTGGTATGCACATCAATAGCGCATCCATCTTTTCGGGATCCCAAGCATCCCGCAGCATCCCAAGTGGATTTGGCCCCGACCAGATCGCATCTGAATTCAGGGTGAAAACAGTACTAGACCCTAACAAAGGTAATGCTGCGCGCAATCCACCTCCTGTTTCAAGGATTTCGGGTTGTTCATGGGACAGCAAAACACCCTTGGGGGCAAGATGAGCCTCAAGCTGATCTGGCAGGTAATGCAGGTTGGCGACCTTACGAATTGGATCAAGGTCGTTGACCAGATCAAGCGCGTGGTCAATCAGCGGGCGGCTTGCGCATTCCACCAGAGGTTTCGGCCGATTCTTGGTCAGCGCACCCATACGAGTTCCAAACCCGGCAGCAAACAGCATGATGGCATCAGGCGTTTCGGTCATGACTCTCTGAGCTTAGCAAGGTTTTCAGGCGTCGGTGCAGGTAGCCCATCACGTAACAGATCGGACACGGTGACCAACGCGGGATGTTCCAGATCGCGCATCAAATGCGTCCATGTCGCGGGGATCAGGTCGACATATTGCGGTTTTCCATATTCCGTCGCCAATCGGGCAAATACACCGAGAATACGCAGGTTTCGTTGCGCTCCCAGAACGGCATATGCGGTGCGGAAATCGTGGTCGTTCACTCCGGTTGTCTGAATATACCTGTTAACCATCCGCATTTCGGTTCCAGGTGCTACATCCCGGCGCACATCTTGCAGAAGCGAGACCAGATCATAAGCGGGATGGCCCAGCATGGCTGTCTGAAAGTCCAGCAACCCAACGCGGGCAACGCCGTCGCGTTCAGGCAACCAAATCAGGTTTTCGGCGTGATAATCCCTTTGGACAACAACTTTTGTTCCCGCAGTTTCCCGGTGCAGGATATCTGCAAACCGGTGTTCGAAACGATCCCGTGCGTCCTCGTCATGCGATCCTTGGATCGACTGGGCGTATTTGGTGAACGACAGTGCGGCCAGTTCTGTCATCAAGGATGGGCCATAGGATGGCAATGAAAGCGTCGGTGCCTTGTGCAGCGTGATCAAAACGTCTGTGGCTGCCTCGTAGAATTCACGTTCCATCGTCGGAGATCGCCGCAGCACACGCGCAAACAGATCGTCGCCCAAATCCTCAAGCAACAAAAAGCCATATTCGGTATCTTCGGCATAAATTTCGGGCGCGCTAAGGCCGATGGATCGCAAATGGTTTGCCATTCGGACAAACGCTTCGACGGGTTCAGCCTGACCCGGTGGCGAGTCCATCAAAACCGCTGTCTTGCCGGTATCCGGATCGGTCAGACGCTCATAACGGCGGTTCGAGGCGTCCCCGGCCAAAGGCGCACGCTGCGCATTGGCCCACGGGGTTTGAGCGATCAGCGCTTCGGCCAGCACAGCTCGGTTTGTCATTGCGCGGCCTCCAGTCTGCTGGCCCATTCGGTATTTACCCACGAAAGGGTTATAAGGCGTTTTTCCACAGTGTTAGGGTCTGTTTCAAACGAAAGTGTCAAGGCATTTTCAGGTTGCATCGACCCGAGTTTGTCAGGCCATTCCACAAGGCAAATCGCTGTTTCAAATGCCTCGGTCAGGCCAAGCTCATCGACCTCATCCACTGCGCCAAGGCGGTAAAGATCACAGTGCCAGATTTCTCCGATTTCGGTGTCATAAACCTGAACCAACGTGAATGTTGGCGAAGGAACGTCTTCGGGGATGCTCATTACCGATTGAATAAGACTGCGGGAGAAGTGGGTTTTTCCGCTGCCAATTTCGCCTTCGAGCAAGAGAGTATCGCCCAGACGTAGAATCCGGCCCAACCGAGCGGCAAAATCTGCCGTCTCACAAGGCGAATTGAAGGTGATTGCAAAGGGCGCGGTCGTCATGGCGCCACAATGACGTCGCACCGGTTTGCCTGCAACCCGGTTCAGGCGCTGATCTGGTGTAACTTAGGTTGAAGAACTGTTTTATCTTCTGTTGCAAACCGGATAATTGTCGCTCCGTTTTGCATCGGGCAGATTGTGCATTCAAGCGAAGCACCATTGCGCATACGCAACTCTGCCGACCATTCTGCCCGGTTGTCGCGCATCCCTACAAACTCTCGAATCTCACCGAAAACAGGGGATGCGGTACAAAGTTCCTGCCAACTGCGGGTGACATCCAGAACTGAATCGGCGTCAAACCCCGAGTCTCCGCTGTCGCCCCACAGATTTTGATAGGCGTAATTGGTAAAGGCCAGGGTTCCGTCATCGCCAAAAACGGCGACCGCATCCGCCAGTTTGTCCAGAACCGATTGCATCAGGTCCATTTCTGAACGGAACCGCCGGGTCAGGGTGATCTCGGCCGTGATGTCTTCGAACAAAAAGGCGACGGCACCGTCGGGATGGGGGCGGCCGCTAACCGAATAAACCGACCCTGAGGGCAGCGACCACGTTTCCTGATAATTCCCGTCCTCGGCAGCCTCAAGCAGGTCATTCATCTGACTGCGCCAGCTTCGGTAGTTCTTGGGTTCGGGCATCACGTGTTGATCCCTTAGCCGGTCGAAAAAACTGGACAGGCTTGGCCGGCAGCTGAGGAAGTCCGGGGGCAGGGCGGTCAGGTCAATTAGGGCCGGGTTGAACAGGGCCAATTGTCGGTTGCGGTCGAAAATCGCCAACCCAATGGACAGTTGGGCAAAGGTCTTGGTCATCGTCTGAACGAATTTGCGCTGGGCGGTTTCGGCGTCGACAATCGCGTTGATGTCGACGGCGTAACACAAGTGCCCCTCTGGATGGTGGACTCGTGTCAGATCGAACCAAAGCTTGATTTCGCTGCCGTCCGACGAAATTGAAATCCGCGTCTTTCCACCCAGTCGGGCATCTTCTTCGGATCCGGGAAACAACGGCGCGGTCAGATCGGTATCCTGACCCCGCACCTTGCGAACCAACGAAATATAGGCTGCGTTGCACCAACGAACTGTGTCTTGTTCATCCAGTAACCAGACGGGATACGGCGCGCGTTCCATTGCCAGGCGGATTGGATCGTTCGCCTCACGGTTGATGGTGGCAGGGCAGATGCTGTTTTCACGCAATTGAACCCTGACTATGCCGTCGATCCATTCGCACATGACGTCACGCTCGACCGTACAGTCTATGGCGGGGATGATCAGATTACCCTCCTGTCGGATGCAGTCCGGAGTTTCGGGAAAAGTGGGAAAGTCTCGCTGCAGTAAACGGCGCAGGTCGTGCCAGGACCGGACTTCTTCGAACCCTTCTAGCGCGATATCCGAGTGGCTGATCAGACGTTGATCGTCGAACAAAAACACCGCGTCAAACAAGGACGTGGGCGAGGATAGGCCGAAATTGTCACCCCTGTGCCGACGGCGCGGCAGCAGCCATTGCACCGCAAGGCCGGCAGAGACCAAGCCTATGACAGCCAGAATGAACCAGTCGACCATGAACGCCCCGCAACAGAAGTTACGAAACCGGATTATGGTTACCAATGGTTAACGGGGTCTTAACTCAGACCTGAATCCGTTGGTTCGCGCCAGACGGGACCGGGGTGTCTCCTTGTTGCGCATCAACCAGATTTCTTGGCCAAGTGACCTTGACGATAGCCCCCCGACGTTCGGGGTTTTCGGATAAGGTCTGATAGGGGTCTGAACCGTTGGCAAATTCCAGTTCCGCTCCGCTGCGCTCCAGCAGGGTTTTGGCGATGAACAAGCCCAACCCCATGCCTTCGTATTCTGGGCGTGCGCGCTGATCGGTTTCGGCGCGCCGGCGGCGCATGAATGGGTCGCCAATTCGCCCGATCATCTGAGACGGATATCCGCGCCCGTCATCCATGATGCTGACAATGATCTGATCAGAGCTCCATTCCGCCTCGACCCAAACGTTCGCGCGGGCAAAATCCACCGCATTCTGGATTAGGTTCCGCAACCCGTGAATGATTTCGGGCTTGCGCAGGATCGAGGGTTGCTGAACATCCCCGTCATCCGCAGGGCCTTCGGTAAAATGGACGGTTTTGCCCCGGTGAATGTGTGGTTCTGCAGCCTCGTTCACCACGGTTGAAAGAGGGGCTTGCCGCAGATGCAGATCATCCTTTCCGGCCCTGCCCATGTCGCGCAATATGTCCCGGCACCGGTTGGCCTGTTCTCGGATCAGCGCGGCATCCTCTTTCAGTTCGGGCCGGTCATCCAGTTCTTCGATCAACTCCGAGCTGGTCAATTTGATTGTGGCCAGCGGCGTGCCCAGTTCATGCGCGGCCGCAGCAACAACCCCACCTAGGTCGGTCAGCTTCTGTTCTCTCGCCAGGGCCATATGCGTGGCGGCCAGAGCCTCGGACATGGATTGAACTTCGGAACTGACACGATGTGAATAGGCACCCAAAAAGACGATCGCGATGACGATCGCGGCCCAGTTTCCGAACAACAGGATATCCGGGATTTCAAGATCCATTCCGACATCCGTACGCAAGGGCACATGGAATTCGGCCAGCAGAGTGGTCAGAACAATTGCAACCACGCCAACGATCAACGTCGACCGGGTGCTCATGACATTGGCCGAGATCGTTACTGGCCCCACAAGCAGCAAGGCAAACGGATTGTTCAGCCCCCCGGTCAGGTACAGCAGAACGGTCAATTGCAGCAGGTCGAACAGAACCATCAGGAAGTTCTCGAACTCTGACAAGCGCTTGTTTCTTGGGAAGATCAGGATCGCAGTCAAGTTGCCCAGGATCGATACCCCGATGGCCAGGTAGCACAGCATCACATCCAGCTCGACGTGATAGGTCTGTTGGGCGACGGTGATGGCTGTGATCTGGCCGATGATGGCAACCCAGCGCAGCAGGATCAGCGTGCGCAGCCTGATCCAGCTGCTGCGTTCCTGTCCACGCCATAATGTGATGTTGGAATTGGCCATGGGTTCACTATGTCCTGTTGCATCGGCTGATCATCTTGATAGGTGTCCGGGCCGAAACGATCAACAACCCCTCTGATCATTAGGATTGAAGTCATGGTCCGTCTTTATGCCGTTCTTGCCACCGTTGTTCTTGCCATTGGTCTGGGGGCCATGTGGCTGCTGACCCGAGGTGCCGGATCAGATGATCAGTTCGCACAATGCCGGTCCAGCCAAATCGCCGGTGGCACCGCAGCAATCGGCGGCCCATTCGAATTGATCAACGGAGAGGGTCAGACTGTCACTGACACTGACGTTATCACCGAGCCAACACTGGTTTATTTTGGCTATACGTTCTGTCCTGATGTCTGCCCGTTCGACATGTCGCGCAACGCCGAGGCCGTGGATATACTGGCGGGTCGTGGCCAGTCGGTGACGCCTCTTTTCATCTCAATCGACCCAGACCGGGACACGCCAGAAGTGGTGGCCGACTATGCCTTTAACATGGGCGGTAAAACCATCGCGCTGACCGGTTCGGCCGAGCAGGTCAAAGCCGCCAGCCAGGCTTACAAGACCTATTACAAGGCCCATGACAAAAGCGACGAATACTATCTGGTCGACCATTCCACCTTTACCTACCTGATGACGCCCGAGGCCGGATTTCTTGAATTCTTCAACCGCAATGACTCAGCTGAACAGATGGCCGACAAGGTCGGGTGTTTTCTGGACAAACTGTGATCCGTTTGACCTTTGCAATGGCGCTGCTATTACTCATAGCTAGGCCAACGGCGTGAAATAGCGGAAAGAATAAAATATGGCAGACAGCTCTGACCTGGATATCGGCCCGGACAAATCCCTGCTTCTGGTAGATGATGATGAGCCTTTTCTGAGACGTCTGGCCAAAGCCATGGAAAAGCGCGGCTTCGAGGTCGAGACCGCAGGTTCGGTCGCCGCAGGCCGTGCCATTTCAACAGCCCGCCCACCAGCATATGCGGTCGTGGATTTGCGGCTTGAGGACGGCAATGGTTTAGACGTGGTCGAAGTGCTGCGTGAAAAGCGCCCGGATAGCCGGGTTGTGGTTCTGACCGGATACGGCGCGATCGCGACCGCCGTGGCCGCCGTTAAGATCGGTGCGACCGATTATCTTTCGAAACCCGCCGACGCCACTGACATCACCAACGCGCTGCTGGCCAAGGGCGACGAACTACCACCGCCCCCGGAAAACCCCATGAGCGCGGACCGCGTGCGCTGGGAACATATTCAACGGGTTTATGAGCTGTGCGACCGGAATGTGTCCGAGACTGCCCGTCGACTGAACATGCACCGTCGGACGTTGCAGCGGATTTTGGCAAAGCGCAGCCCGCGATAAGCTTGTTTGAGTCCTCGGCGCTGAGATTCAGTATTTCTATGTGTTCTAGCCGGCAGATAAGTTGCGGTGTGTCGTCATGTGTCACGCCTTCGTGACTTGCACCTCTGCGACCTGAGGCCAAGTGTTCGCCTCGGGAAAACACTTAACAAGACAGGAACCTCTCAAATGATCGGTTACGTGACCATCGGCGTGTCAGACATGGAGCGCGCAAAGAAATTCTATACCGAGCTGCTTTCGGATCGCGATGCCAAGGTGACGCTGGATGTGGGGCGCATCGCCTTTATCGGCAACCAGCCCGGTGCGCCGATGCTGGCTGTGTGCGAACCTTATGACGGTGGTGATTGTGCGCCGGGAAACGGCACTATGGTGGCTTTTGCAGCGGATTCGAAAGAGCACGCGCAGGCGATGTACGACAAGGCGATCAGCCTTGGTGCCACCGACGAAGGCGAGCCCGGCCAGCGCGTGCCGGATGTGTTCTACGGGGCCTATGTCCGTGATGCGGACAACAACAAGATCTGTTTCTACGTCTTCGGCTAAAGCTGTGCCAACAGGGCGGCGTGCCGGTCAGTATAGGCGCGTCGCACCTCGACCGGAGGGCGCAGGACGATGTTCAGCCCCTCTGTCACCGACTTGTCGGGGCGACCAAAAAACTTGGTCGCCTCGGCCTCGGAAAAGCCCGCGATCTGGGTGGCCTCCATCCAGGCGCTGATCTTGTCGGCCTTTTTGATCTGACGTTTCACTGTCTTCGGCACCGCAGCGGGCAGGCCAAAGCGAATGTGGATCGCCGCCGCCAACCGATCATCCAACGCACCATAGTCGGGACCGACGGCGGATTTGACCGGCGAGATCATGTCTCCGATCACATATTCGGGGGCGTCATGTAACAAGGCAGCCAGCCGCCATTTGACCGGCGCATTGGGGGCCATGCGGCCATAAAGCTCTTCGACCAGCAGCGAATGTTCGGCCACGGAATAGGCGAAATCCCCTGCCGTCTGGCCGTTCCAGCGCGCCACAAAGGCCAGTCCATGCGCGATATCTTCGATCTCGATATCCACAGGGGTGGGGTCCAGCAGGTCCAGCCTACGGCCCGACAGCATCCTCTGCCACGCGCGGGGTTGTGTTGCCATTATGCCATGCCTCGTCCGTACAGTCGCGATTGCGCCTCAATTTTATGGTATGGTTTACCTGTCAAGATCACCAGCTGCCAACTTTTTCTTGAGCATTCGTGCTTTGAACAAGTGCGCGGTGATACCGACATCAAGTACCGAGGGGGGCGCATGCTTCTCCCGGTGTGCCCCTCTCGATTGAAACCAGAATCGAAAGGAGCTTGTTATGTTCAAGCGTTTATTTGGAGTTGCCCTGGCTTTTGGAATGGCCGCGACTGCGCCTCCGGCTTTTGCACAGCAGAACACTTGTGCGCAGCGTGATCACGTAATCGCCAAGCTACAGGACAGCTATTCGGAACAGCTAGCCTTTGGCGGATTGCAGAAATCGCGCGGCGGGCAATCGGTGATGGAGGTTTGGACCTCTGAGGAAACGGGAAGCTATACCGTTTTGGTGACCCATGCGAACGGCCTGAGTTGTATCGTCGCCGTTGGCACCGATTTTTTTGAGGCGATCCCCAAGATCAAGGTAGACGGCACGCCAAGCTGATTTTAGCGACAAAAATCCCGTTTCCGGCCATCTGCGTTGCCACGCTCATAAAGGGATGTTAGGGGCAACCCGGAACAGTATTTACCGGAATGGAGTACCTGATGGCCGGGGACTATATCGTCAAAGACATTTCGCTGGCCGGGTTCGGCCGCAAAGAACTGGATATCGCCGAAACTGAGATGCCGGGCCTGATGTCCCTGCGAGCAGAATATGGCGAAAGCAAACCGCTTAGCGGCGCGCGCATCGTTGGCTCGCTGCACATGACCATCCAAACAGCCGTTCTAATCGAAACGCTGGTGGCGCTTGGCGCAGATGTGCGCTGGGCGTCGTGCAACATCTTCTCGACTCAGGACCACGCGGCGGCGGCCATTGCCGAGGCGGGCATTCCCGTTTTCGCCATCAAAGGCCAGACCCTGGAAGAGCATTGGGACTATCTGGACAAGTCCTTTATGTTCGAAGATGGCCCGAACATGATCCTGGACGACGGCGGCGACGCGACGCTGTATATCCTGCTGGGCGCACGTGCCGAAGCGGGTGAAGACATCATTCCCGTTCCGGGCTCGGAAGAGGAAGAGGTGATCAAGAAGCAGATCGCCAAGCGTATGGCTGCAAGCCCAGGCTGGTTCACCAAGATGCGCGACCAGATCAAAGGTGTGTCCGAGGAAACCACGACCGGCGTGAACCGTCTGTATCAGCTGGTGAAAGAAGGCCACCTTCCTTTCCCTGCGATCAACGTGAATGACAGCGTCACCAAGTCGAAATTCGACAACAAGTATGGCTGCAAAGAATCGCTGGTCGACGGCATCCGCCGCGCCACCGACACCATGCTGGCCGGTAAGGTTGCCGTGGTCTGCGGCTATGGCGATGTGGGCAAAGGCTCGGCCGCGTCGCTGGCCGGTGCCGGTGCCCGTGTGAAAGTGACCGAAGTTGACCCGATCTGCGCGTTGCAGGCCGCAATGGACGGGTTCGAGGTCACTCTGCTGGAAGACGAAGTTGCCAGCGCTGATGTGTTCATCACGACCACCGGCAACAAGGACGTGATCCGTATCGAGCACATGCGCGAGATGAAGGACATGGCCATCGTCGGCAACATCGGCCACTTCGACAACGAAATTCAGGTGGCCAGCCTGAAAAACCACAAATGGACCAACATCAAGGAACAGGTGGACATGATCGAGATGCCCTCGGGCAACCGCATCATCCTGCTGTCCGAAGGCCGTCTGCTGAACCTCGGCAACGCCACCGGGCATCCGTCGTTCGTGATGTCGGCCTCGTTCACCAACCAGGTTCTGGCGCAGATCGAGCTCTTCACTAAAGGCGATGAGTACAAAAACGAAGTCTATATCCTGCCCAAGCATCTGGATGAGAAAGTCGCCCGCCTGCATCTGGACCGTATCGGCGTGAAGCTGACTCAGATGGACTCGGAACAAGCGGCCTATATCGGCGTGAAACCCGAAGGTCCCTATAAGCCCGAGCATTACCGCTACTGATCGCGGATCGGGTATGACGAAACGCACGGGACGCCGCCGGTTCATGCGACTGGCGGCGTCTTTCTTTTCCATCATCGTATTTCTATTTCTAGTTGGCTCTGCCGGGTTTCTGCTGGTGACACACCCGAAGTCACCCTTGCCTGACCATTGGAACCCCCTGCGCGATCTGTCGATTACGGCCCCGGTTACTCTGGTTACGCGGTTTCAGTTGAACCGTGCTCTGGCGGATGAGGCGCAATGCAAGGCGGTACTGTCTGCGGACGAAGTGGCGTTTGCTGAGATGGAAGATTTGGTCGTCGATCAGAATTGCGGGATCAGCGGACGGGGCCTGTTGTCGCGCGTTGTTACCGCAGATGTCCCGGGGGTCGAAACGCGCTGTACCACGGCTCTGCGTCTTGCCATGTGGGAACATCACGTGGTTCAGCCTGCTGCGCGGGACATTTTGGGTACTGAGGCGCGTGCTCTGCGGCACCTGGGCAGCTATAACTGCCGCCGGATGCGGACCGCGCAGGGGCAGGACAGCCGATGGAGCAGTCATGCAACTGCGGATTCTATTGATATCATAGGGGTCGATCTGGCAGATGGCCGCACGGTGAACCTGTTGCGGGATTGGCCGACCCAAGGGCCCGAATCCGAATTCCTACGCCAGATCGGGCAGGGCGCTTGTGATTGGTTCCGCGTGGTGCTGAGCCCCAATTTCAACAAGCTGCACGCGGACCACTTCCATTTGCAGGGGCCCGGCTGGGGCTATTGCAGATAATCCGGCCCCGCGAAACGGGGCCGGAGATTGGCTTAGCGTCCGCTGACCGCATCAGCCAGCGATTTGAACCGGACGATCTTGTAGATACCCTTCGAGGCATCCTCGCCATTGTTCAGTACGGGCGAGCGGTGCAACTCGTTAATCGTGGCATAGACATACCCATCCGCACCGATCGAAAACCCGTCTGGCCACGGCAATTCATCGTCCGACTGGAACAGCACTTCATAACTGCCATCCGGCTTGGTGACGCCCAGCGCATTGTCCGTCATCGCGGTGATATAGACATTGCCGCCGGTATCCACGGTTGACCCATCCGAGATCGGCTTGTCGCCATAGCGTTCAACCTTGGCTTCAAGATCGGCATCTGACAGGCTTTCATCCAGCAGCGCGGCGGTGGGAATGCGGTACATTGCGCTGGCTGTCATGGGCGCGAAGTAAACCCACGTGTTGGTCGGATCGACGGTGATCGGATTGATGCCGATCTTCGCAGGATTGCCGCCCAGCGTAATCTCGCGCCCGTCAATCACCATCGGCGTATCTTCAGGAATCGTATATTTAGAGCCTTCCAGGACCCGACGCGCCCGCCCGGTATCCAGATCAACCACGATAATGGCCGAGTTCTGCCCGTCGCCGGTATCCGAGATGTAGATAGCCCCATGATCGCGATCCACAGCCAGATCGTTCAGGAACGATGTGGGCCGCGCCACAGGCGCGCCGATATAGTGGATTGCGTGCAGCGTTTCGGTTTTGGTGTCCCAACCAACGACGCGTCCGGTCTGGTTCTCGCCCTGACCATCCAGCATCCACAGGATTCCATCGCGATCCGCCCGCAGGCCCAACACGCCGTTCAACCCGTCCGCATCATCGTTCGGGGCGCGGGCCCAGTCTTCGGTCGGGTAGGGTTTGGTGGAGCCGTCCGGCATCACTTCAACCACGCGCAATTCGGGGCCATAGAATTCATGCACGGACATGAACATGCGCCCATCCGGGCCAATGGCCAGATTGCCCGGAGGCATGGCCTTTTCAAACTCAAGATAGGTTTCCAACTCGGCTGCCGCTGCGGGCATGGCCAGCGCAAGCGCGCATGTGGCTGCGTAAAGTGATTTCATCAGGTCCTCCTCTGGTCGTGGTTCAGCAGATACCATTTGAAATTTTCCGCGATAACTGGCTCAATCTTGAAACCAGCGTTAGGAATTTTCGAATGTACCATGTGAATGACCTGCTGACCTTTGTCTCGGTCGCGAAAACCGGCGGCGTCGGGTCCGCGGCCAAGGCGCAGGGGATCTCGGCGGCGACGGTCAGCCATCGCATCACGAAGCTTGAGGAGGTTCTGAACCTCAAACTCTTCCACCGCAACAGCCGCAAGGTGCAACTGACCGAAGAAGGTCTGATCTTTCTGGACCGGATCGAACCTTTGTTGGCCGATTTGCGCGACGCCGAGCTTGAGGCCGGCAGTGGCACTGGCGCATTGCGCGGACATTTGCGCGTGACGCTGTCACCCTGGATTTTGTCGCGCTTCATCATGCCGGTTATGAGCGCGTTTCAGGCCGAGCATCCGGACCTGACGGTCGAGTTTCTGGCCGTTGATCGCTATGTCGCGTTGGTGGATGAGGGTATCGACTGCGCGATCCGGGTGGGACAGATGGCCGACAGCACACTAAAGGCCCGTAAACTAAGCGATAATGACAGGATCATCTGTGCTTCACCGGTGTTTTGCGAGACATATGGACTGCCGGCCACGGCTGAAGACTTACGCCTAATGCGCTGGGCCTGTCTGCCGTGGCAAACTCGGCTCGACATCACGGATGGTCACGGTGCTGCGCAGTTTTCGATCCCGCGCGGGATTGCAGTATCGAACTCGGATATGTTGACCGAAGCGGCGGTACAGGGGTTGGGGCTTGCGGTCAAATCCCGATTAGCTGTTCAGCGCGAGTTGGAAAGCGGAGCACTGGTTGAGGTCATGCCTGGTGTTTTGCGGTCACCTGACGCTCCGATCTCATTCGTGCATGCAGGGAACGCAACACCTGGGCGAAAGGTGCGCGCTTTCTCAGATTTGGCCAATCGCGCCTTTCAGTGAGTTTTCCGTGTTTCCTTGGGGGGAAACAAACCAGTTTTTCCCGTTGTGACCTACCCTCAGCTGAATAGATTTCCCGCACTTGTTTCAACCTTTTGTGACTTCGCAGCAAGACGCTGCTTTACGGGAGAGCCAGTCATGGGAAAACGCGACGACTTGATTGCAAAATACGCGGAAGATCTGAAGAACAAATGCGGGATGGATCCCGATATGGACTTGCTGACCAAGGTCACGATCGGTTGCGGTCCGGCGATCTACGATGCCGACGCATCGACCGTGGCGGCCTCGCAAGAGGGCGAGATTGAGACTGTCAAAAACAACTTCCTGATCAAGAAACTGGGCCTGTCCGATAGTCCTGCGTTAGATGAGGCGATACAATCGGTGCTTGGCACTTATGGCATGTCAGAGCGCAATAAATACCGCGCTGTGGTCTATTACATGCTGACCAAACACTTCGGCAAGGAATCGGTCTACGGTTGATCCAATAGCGCCCGTCGCAGCGGCGGGCGTTTCCAATTTTAAGTACTTGGTGTTTGTATCGGCGCCGCTGTTTCGGCTAGTGTCATCTTGTGGCCAGGACGGTCAGAACCGAAGAATTTCTATACGCGTGTGGTGAGTCGGGAGCACGCGGGGTAGGGAAGGTTCTGCATCCGTCGGAACCTTCCCTTTTTTATTCCGCCTGAGTCTGCCCCAGATCGCAGATCACCTGCCATTCGGCATCCGTAACCGGCTGCACCGACAGGCGCGAGTTTTTCACCAGCACCATCTCGTCCAGCCGTCCATCGGCCTTGATCTGGTCCAGCGTGACCGGTGTTTTGAAGGGCCGTACGGCCTTGATATCCACGCATTCCCAGCGCTCGTCATCGGTGGTGCTGTCGGGATGGGCGGCGGCGCAGACCTCGACGATGCCAACCACCGCCTTGTCCTTTTGCGAATGGTAAAAGAACCCCCGGTCGCCCACCGCCATCTGACGCATGAAATTGCGCGCCTGATAGTTGCGCACGCCGTCCCATTCCTCGCCTGCGTCCCCTTTGGCAACCTGTTGGTCCCAGCTCCAGGTCGAGGGTTCGGATTTGAACAGCCAATATGCCATCAGCCGATGACCTTTTTCCACGCGATCAGGTCGACGGACTGGAACAAACCGGCCTTGGCATAGGGATCATTGTCAGCCCAGCTTTGGGCGGCGGCCATGTCTTCCACCTCAAGGATGATCAGCGATCCGATCATTGCGTCGCCATCCAACAGGGGTCCAGCCTGTGCAACGACACCGGTTTCTTCGATGTAAGCCAGGTGGTCGGCGCGATTGTCCAGCCGGGTTTGCAATGCGCCGTCCTTGTCACGGGCGATCAGAGCGATGAGCATATTATTCCTCCTTCAGGGGTCTGTTGAGCAGAGTATCAATGGCCTGCGCCACACTATATGTGCCTTGGCTCAGGTCGGCGACAGTAGCGCTGATAGGCATGTCCAGCCCCTCGGCCCGGGCAATGTCGGACATGGCACGCGCGGTTGCGACGCCCTCGACCGTGGTGGTGGTGTCAAAGGGCTGATTTCGACCCAAACACAGGCCGAAACGATAGTTTCTGGATAACTCGGACGAGCAGGTCAGCACCAGATCGCCCAGTCCCGACAGGCCCATAAGGGTTTCGGGCCGCGCGCCGCGCATTAGGGCAAAGCGCTGCATCTCAGCAAATCCGCGCGTCATCAGCGCGGCGCGGGCGCTGTCGCCCAAACCGGCTCCGATCGCTGCTCCGCAAGCGATGGCCATGACGTTCTTCAACGCGCCGCCCAGTTCCGCCCCGATCAGATCGGTGGTGCGGTACAGGCGCAGGTTCGCCGTGGTCAGGTCATGCTGTAGCTCATGCGCATCCTCAGAGCAGGCCAGCGTTAGCGCGGTGGGCAATCCGCGTGCGATATCATCGGCAAAGCTCGGGCCGGTCAGCAGGGCAGGGCGCGCGTCGGGAATGGTCTGCCGGATGACCGAGATCGGACCCAGCCCGGTGGATAGCTCGATACCTTTGCAGCAGGCCACCAGCGTTTTCCCAGCCAGAACCACGCCGTGATCCGTCAGCACACCGCGCAGTTTTTGCATCGGCACTGAGACCAGTAACGTTTGACTGCGCGTTGCCTGCGTAATGTCCGCCGTTACGGTGATCGCATCCGGCAAGGCCACACCCGGCAGCCGCGCCGCGTTTTCACGCGTGCTGTGCATCACCCGCGCCTGTTCCGCGTCTCGCGCCCAAAGCGTTACCGGTCCGTTTCCGGCCAGCGAAATTGCCAGCGCGGTCCCGAATGCACCCGAGCCCAGAACCGAAACGCTCATGCCTTGGCCCCTTTTTTGCCACTGCCAAGCATTGCGGGGCTGGTCTGGTCCAAAGGCCAGCGGGGGCGGGCGGTCAAGTCCAGCCCGTCGCGTGCGCCGGTGCGAAATCGCTCGATCCCGGCATAGGCGATCATGGCCGCGTTGTCGGTGCAAAGGGCGAGAGGCGGCGCGGTGAAACGCGCGCCTTTCTCACTACAAACAGTCTCTAATGCTGAACGAATGGCCGAATTTGCTGCGACGCCTCCAGCCACGGCAATCACCGGCTCCGCGGGGTTTTCGTTTAAATACAGATCCATCGCTCGGCGCGTTTTCTCGGCCAGTGTATCGACAACGGCCTGTTGGAATCCGGCGCACAGATCGGCGCGGTCCTGACGGGTCAGCCCGCCTTTCTCGGCCACGACCTGATCGCGCATCCGCATAAGTGCAGTCTTAAGGCCTGAAAAAGACAGATCACATCCGGGGCGGTCCAACAAAGGCCGCGGAAAGCGGAACCGTGTGGGATCACCTGCGCGGGCCTCGGCCTCGACCGAAGGGCCGCCGGGTTGCGGCAAGCCCAGTAGACGGGCGGTTTTGTCGAACGCCTCACCCGGCGCGTCGTCGATGGTGCCGCCCAGACGGGTAAAGTGGTCCGGCCCGTGGGCGATCAGGTATTGGCAATGTCCGCCCGAAACCAGCAGCATCAGATACGGAAACGCGATCCCGTCGGTCAGGCGCGGCGTCAGCGCGTGGCCTGCCAAATGGTTCACCCCGATCAAGGGCAGCCCTGTCGCGGCACTGATCCCTTTGGCGCACATCACGCCGGACATGACGCCGCCGATCAAACCCGGCCCCGCAGTCACGGCTATGGCGTCCATGTCGGACAGAGCCAAACCGGCCTCCTCAAGCGCCTGCATGACGCAAGTGTCCAGTTTCTCGGCATGAGCGCGGGCAGCGATCTCGGGGACAACGCCGCCAAAGGCACTGTGCAGTTCGTTTTGGCCATGAACGATCGAGGACAAAACCTCGGCCCCGTTTTCGCCATGGCGCACAACGGCTGCGGCTGTGTCGTCACAGCTGCTTTCCAACCCGAGGACAGTAAGTGTTTGCACCATTGGCCTGATCCGTTACACCTTGGTTGCCAAGCGGGGTATCACCCTGTGCGGATGCAAACAATCCCAAGGCCCAAGGCGCCGACCGTTGTATTTGTTGATGACCCGCCCGCGCGCGGCCTCTGAAAGGTTCGTTGCGCAGCTTCCGACCCGCGTCAGGTCTCGGGTGCAGGTCATCTATTCCCCGATTCTGGAAATCAAACCCCTGCCGGTTCATGTGGATACGATTGATACGCGTGGGCTGATTTTCACTTCAGCCAATGCGGTGAACGCGGCGGCCTCGGCTGGGGTTGAGCGGTCTCTACCTGCCTTCTGCGTGGGTCCTGCAACAACAGGTACGGCAAAAGGTGCTGGGTGGGACGCGCAAATGATGGGCCAGACCGCCGAGGAGTTAATCGCAGCCCTTTTGCAAACCCGACCGCTCAGTCCGCTACTGCACCTGCGAGGCGAGCACAGCCGGGGCAATATTGCCGCGCGGCTGACCGAATCCGGCCTGACCGTGCGCGAACAGCCCGTTTACCAGCAAAACCTGTTACCGCTGACACCCGAAGCGACTGCCGCCGCAAGCGGTAAATCCCCTGTTTTGGTTCCAATATTTTCACCCAGAACGGCGCGACATTTTGCCGACATCTGGCGCGGTTCTGCCCCGCTTTGGGTAGCTGCCATCAGCCAGGCCACGGCCGAACCCCTTTATTCTTTGCCCTATGCGCGGTTGAAGGTCGCGAAAGCGCCGACACCCAAGAAAATGCGTAAGGCCGTTAAAAAACTTGTGAAACATGCGTTGCGGGTTGAGGGCGACGTGGCCACCGACTAACTTAGCCGGGTCTGTTGTTCCAAGCATTTCGGATTCGATAAGGGGAATATTGCGGTGGCTGATAAGAAGAACTCCGATCAAAAACCGGTGGATGATCCCAAGACAGATGAGTCGGTTGAAGCTGTTTCCGCATCTGAGGAACCGACTATTGACGATGCAACAGCGTTAGAAGAGACCCTTTCCGAAGCCGAAGCCGAAGCCGAAGCCGAAGCCGAAGCCGAAGCCGAAGCCGAAGCCGAAGCCGAAGCCGAAGCCGAAGCCGAA